>DPMS01000095.1 GCA_003541285.1 Actinomycetota bacterium | reverse complement strand
CAGGATCAAGGGCCATCTGGGCCGCGAGTGGACAGACTGGTTTGAGGGCCTGACCATCATGCTGGAAGAGGGCGGCGATACGCTTTTAACCGGCCCGGTGGTCGATCAGGCCGCATTGCATGGACTGCTCAAAAAAGTGCGTGATTTAGGCATGCCATTAGTCTCGGTCTGTCCTGTCGAACCCGGGCTCCCGACTACACTCGGGACAGGCTAGGCGGATCAGTCAGATGTCAAATCGTAAATGGATAGTAGCTGCTTGGAAATGAGATTTGCCTTTGATAACATTTCCAGCCCATTTCAGCCCTTGGGAATAGGGTGGCGACCACAATTTTATTCAAGTCCAATCCAATGAAACTCATTCATATCGTTCAATAAAGGAGAAAGAAATGAACACGACCAAAGGAAGTCCCCACGGGACAAACAAATCGATTACCGGAATAGATCCAAAAGTGAAACTTTCGCTTCGAAAGATTGCCGTGATTACAGGCGTAATTTTCATCATTGCGACCGGCGCACTTTTCCCGGCTGCGGCGCTCACACCTGGTCTGACTGGTACGGACTACCTCACTCAGTTCTCCGCACATCCGAACCAGGTGGCCGCAGGAGCGTTCGCCTATCTCGTCGCCGCTTTAGCAAGTGCCGGCATAGCCATCGCGATGTATCCGGTCATGAAGGGGTCGAATGCAGGTCTGGCCCTTGGATCTGTTGTCTTCAGGGCCCTGGAGGCAGTCTTTTACATGGTCGAGGTCGTGATCCTGCTGTCCCTGCCGACACTCGGCCAGCAGTTCACAACAACGGGAGCTGCCGATCGTACGTTGCTTCAGGCGATCGGCAATTCGTTGGTGAGCGTACGCGAACACGCCGCGCTGGTGGCGGTGTTTGCCTTCTGCCTGGGTGCATTTATGTACTACTACCTGTTCTTCCAATCACGGCTCATTCCCCGATGGCTGTCGGGCTTCGGTATCGTCGCGATCATCCTGATGATGGTGGCTTGCGTGTTGGCCTTGTTCAGCGGGAACCTTATTACCAGTTACATTGCCCTGGCGTTTCCCATTTTTTTGCAGGAAATGGTTCTGGCTGTTTGGCTGATCGTTAAAGGATTCAATCCATCTGCAGTCGCTTCTCTGCCTGCGAAAACAGCGACAAACGAGCTTTTGAGCGCTGCATAGATTTTCAAGATTGGGGAGAGGGAGGGCTGAAGACCCTCCCTAAAACCCTCCCCGCTCAGCTACATGTTTGGTCTATGGCGCCTCTGGCGGGATCGGGACATTTGCTATACAGATCGCCAAGGCCTTCGGTGCGGAAGTGACCGGTGTGTGCAGCACAAACTTGGTATTTTAACAATGAATCCTAATTTTGATTTTGCTACTCTGAAAGAATTGATCGAAGCTGGAAAGGTATGATGAAGCGCTACGACTACCCGCTGGGCCAGGCCCCTGCGGCTATCGGCAATTTCGGAGAGGGCCACGCTCGGGGGAAAGTCGCCATCACGCTACTCGCCTGAGTTCAGGTTCACCGTCGGGTCGCCTCGGTTCGCCTTTTGACCCCGCGCAGCAAGTTCCGGGCCGTGATGGCCTCGCCCCATACCAGGACGATCGGTACCACGTACGCCCGGAAGGGCCAGGGCCCGCAGCGCAGCCGCATGCGGCGGATCACCCGTGTCGTGCCGGGTTCTGGTTCGGTCAGCACAGTGCTGTCGCTGAGCTCGCCGAAGATGCCCAGCCGGGGGTTGCCGCGCAGGCGGGCCGGCAGCAGGTACCGCAGGTGGGTGTCGGTGAACAGGACCCATGATTTGCCTGGTTCGGCTTGCCGCACGACGTAGTAAGCCGTTCCTGGCGGCCCGTCGGCGATGATGTCGCCCACGCGCGGATTCTGCCAGGCAGGGACGATCCGCTCGTCGGCGGCGACCTGATAGCCGACCGTTGCCTTCCCGGGCCGACCACGGGAAAGGCGGCGGTAATACCAGTCCACCGACCGGTCCCAAAACGGCGAGTCTGAGTAGAAGCCGGCCCGCCCCTGACCGGTCTGCACCAGCCATGGCCACACCTGCTGCGGTGGCGCGTTGATCGTCACTGCATGGGTGGCCTGCACCATCGGAGATGGCACCAGATCATCTCCGGGGAGCGGCATCGCCCGTTCTTGATCGGTGGCTGTCCAGGAAACCCGCCGGGTCTGGCGGGCTGGGCCGCCAGGCGCCGGGGCCCTTCCCGTCTTGGCTGGGGAACGGCTTGGGGATGGCTGCTGGGAGAAGCGGCCGGAGAACGACGCCATGCTCGCCGCCGCCTGGGCCCCGGTCATGGGGCGGCCGTGGCCGCAGGCCAGCACTTCAGGTCTGAGTCTGGCGAGCGCGGCGACGGACTGCTTGGCCGCTGGCCAGCTCCAGGTGGAGATGTAGGGCGGCCCGGAGACCCGGTGCTTGCCGGCCAGCAGGCCGGGCACCGAGTTGAGGTTGATGGTCAGAACGGCGTCGCCGGTGATCAGCACCCGGTCGCTGCTGCGGAAGAACGCGACATGGCCGGGCGTGTGGCCGGGCGTGGGCACCGCCTGCCAGTCCGGCAGGCCGGGCACGCCGGCCGCCGGGTCGAACGCCATCGCGGTGCCCTCCAGGCTGTTCCGTGCCAGGCTCGCCTCCACCTTGCGGCGCGGCATCAGCCGCAACATCGGGGCGACGAGCCAGCGGTCGAGCGGGTTGCCGTACTGCGGCAGGTACCTGCCGGGGGCCAGCGGGAGCTCGCTGGGGTGCACGTGGACCGGCAGGTTCCACAGCCGGGCCAGCTCCAGCGCCGAGCCGGAGTGATCGGGGTGGATGTGTGTCAGCAAGATCGCGGCGGGACGGGTGCCCGTCCCGAACAGCGACTCGGCCGCCGATCTGATCAGCTGTCCGCGGTGCGGCCACGCGGTGTCGATCAGCACCCAGGCCGGCCCGGACCGCACCAGGTACACATTGGCTTCACTCAGCCCCCGACCCGTTTCCAGGCGGTACACGCCCGGGGCGATCTCCTGCGGGCGGGTGCCCGGCTCGCCGGCATACTCGATCCGGAACACCGGATAGTGCTCCACGACACCCTGGATCTCTGCCAGCGATGCATCCGCGCTGACACCGAAGTAGTAACGGGCCTCGCGGGCCACCGCCCGCGACCCCGCGCGCCGGCCCCACCGCAGCAGGTAGGCGCGGATGACCGGAGCCCGCTGCTGTGGCGGCACCTCGGCCAGCCTGGCCGCCCGCCGCAGCCTGCCGCCGATCACCACCTGCCCGCCCGCGGCGCGCACGTTACGCACCCAGTCTGATTCGCCAGCCAGTGCCACCACGTAGTGCTCGCCGTCGCAGACGGCCCGGACCATGACGGTGCGGCGGATCACACCAGAGCGGCGGCCCGGCACCTCCAGCGCGATCACATCTCGTGGGCTCAGGCCCAAAGACGTGGCAGCCGGCCCGAGCCGGTGATTCAGCCAACGGTACAAATCCGGAGGCGGACGGTACCTGTCCCGGCTGCGCGCATAATCGACCGGCCTGACAAACCGGCCCAACCCGCTTTGACCGGCGCGGACACCCAGGATCTTGGGCCTCGCCGGTCTGCTGTCAGGGGCAGGCGCAGGACCACCGGCAGCATCTGTAACAGCGTCATCAGATTGGTCAGACATGCCAGACTCCAGGTTGCCGCTCTTAGCGTCCGACGGGAGCACGCAGGACACCAGAGGCGAACGGCCCATGACAACTCCCGCCCGATATTCGCTGCCGTCCGGCGCAGCAAGCCCGCTCCAGCCTGAAGTCAAACCCGCCTGCAATATCCCAAGGAGGTCCCCGGCCTTGATTCGCCTCATCGGGAAAGCCCAACGTTCGGTGCCGGCGTTCGGTGTGGGCAGCGGTCGGCAGTCTCGGGCGTCAGGTCGTCACCTGACCGATCCCCGGCGAGCCGCCAGGCTCACGCGCCGGGTGGGCGGGTGTTGCTCGTGAGGCCAGGTCGCCGCTCGGCATCGGATTTCACGATCCGCAGCATCATCCGGCGGATCAGCGCGCTGAACGGGCCGATGAGCATCCAGTAGCGGGCGAAGCGGCGGAGGCTGGCGGGGTCGGTGGCCGCCGTCCGTGTCTCAGTCGTGATGAGGGCGCGCCCGATGCCGTAGGGCTCCACCCGGATGTTGAAGGCGACCTTGACGTATCCGGGGGTGTCGAATGCGGCGAATCGGCCGGGTTCGACCTGCGGCGCGGGCTCGTCGTCGGTGACTGCCTTCCACGGTTGCACGACAGTGCCGAACACGATCTCGTGGCCGGGCGATTCGCCCAGGAGCAGGAAGCCGGCGCGCTGCATGTCGTCGAGGGTCAGCGGCGGGCGGGAAGGTCCCGGTGGCTGCCGCTTGAGGACCCGCTGCAGCCGGTTGGGGAGGCTGCGCAGCTCGAGGAGCGCCCGTGTCACCGCGGACTGGGACAGGTCGCTTCGCCGGACTGCCTGCCATGTGAGGTCGGTGTCTGCGCCGACGACGACGGCGTGTGTCTCTGTGACGTCGTACTGGGGAAGGTAACGGTCCAGGAGCATCGCTTCGGCCTCGGATTGCACACCAACCTCCCCGCGGAGTTGAACCCGGCAAGCACCGCCCTGCTGCATGAAGCGGTTCTCTTCCATTCTCCGGCCGCAGAGGAGCCCTCACACGTCGTCGTCGCTGCGACCTCGCCGCTCGGCCAACCCCTGAACGCGCCGCCGCAGCTAACCACACGCGAAGATCGTCCGCCGTCATGTTTGCTCGTTGTTTGCTCGTCTGCCCCGGTACCAACCGGCAGCACCCGGCACTGGCCGGCATTCGGTCGCGCCGGGAGGTGCATGAACCACCAGCGTGCGGTATTCTCCGTCATAGACTGGCAGAATCGAACACTTGTTGCAGCGGACTCTTAATCCGCGGGTTCGGGGTTCGAGTCCCTGGCGGCGCACCCGGAGGTCTTCACGTTTCAGTGAGGCCTATTTTCACGTTTAGGTGTGACATTCGGGCGGCAGTCTGGAGTCGGCTGTGGCTGCTGCCGTGTCGTGTGCGGTTCGTGTCAGGCTGGCAGCTTTCTGTGTGCCGGGGCGGTTTCCGGGCGTGCCGCCGCTGGCTGCGTGGGGTGTCTGGGTGCTGCTGGGGTGCTGGTGGCGGGTGGTGTTCCCGGGTGCGGTGCGGGCGTCCTGGCTGGCTAGGCCGAAGTTCCCCCTGGTCCGG
>DPMS01000096.1 GCA_003541285.1 Actinomycetota bacterium | reverse complement strand
CCAAGCCTTCCGCAGCAGCCAGCCCCCTGCCCCGGCCGAAAGCCCCCGCCTCCCAGGACCACCCTCATCCGGGTCAGCCGTCACCGGGCGGGCCGCCGGGGCGACCCGCGGCCCGGGTCAGCCGTCACAGGGGCCAGGAGTCAGCGCGCATACCCGGGCGCCACCGCCCGGCCGAGCCAGAGCCCGGCGAGCGCCTGGATCACCGCCACCAGCAGCGCGACGATCACGGTGACAGTGGCGTGCGGGGGCAGGCCCGCAAGTGCCGCGACCTCCCTGGCCACTGCGCCGTCCGGCAGCCCGCGCAGGACCAGCCACCACAAGGCGAGACCCCAGCCCACCGCGGCTATCGCGACGGTGACGGGCAGCGTGGCCCGCATCCGCAGCCGGCCGTAATGGGCTGCCAGCCCCGCCGCCAGGCCGGCCAGGAACGGGAGGAACCACAAGCCCAGCAGGGCACCCCCGGCGACGAGCAGCACCCCGGCCGCGCTTGCCAGCACCCAGCAGATCACCGGCCCACGACGGCGCCGCGACCAGGCAGGATAGTGCGGCGCCGGCCAGGCGGCCGGCTGGGCCGGCACGCCGAGCCGGCCGAGCCGGTAGGAGCCACGCTTGCCAAGCCTGCGCAGGTCAGCCATGCCGAGTTCCCGTCACCCTCATGGCCGCAGGCTCCACCTGATCATGCCGGTCTGATACCCGCCGGCCGGGGGCATCGCCAGGTACCGGCCGTTCCACCAGTCCGCCATCTGATCCTCATACCAGCCGGAGGCCGGATTCTCACTCTGCCCGCCCGGGTAGACGCCTTCCCCGCTCGCCTTCCCGGTGCCGGTCCATGCCACGATCATCCGCCAGCTCGGCCCCTGATGCGAGACCAGGCCGCCATCGGCGGCATCTACCGTCCAGGGGTCAGCACCCGCGGGACGCGGTCCGTAGCCGAGCGCACCCGCCTGAGTGACCGACGGGAACTGGCGGGTGTGCAGCCGGCCCCAGGCCCAGCCTGACGGTGTCCCGTGCAAGGTCGCGGTCAGGTGCGCCACCGCAGTGGCGAAGGCAGCCCGCATCACCGCCGGCGCGGTCCGGTGCTTCCCGCCAGGCAGGCTGAAGGCGCTGTTGCCCTGATCCTGTGCGGTCCATGACGCGAGCACCTCGTCCAGGCTGAACTGCTGCGGAGAGATCGCCAGCCCAGGCCGGTCCTGACGGACCGGGACCCTGGCCGCCTTCCACCACGGCTGGAACACCGCACCCAGATAATCGCCCCAGAATGTCCACCACACCGCCGCGGCCGCCGACGTCTGTGTCATCGTGCCGTTCCAGCCACGCAGCACCGCTGCCGCCGCCGCCTGCTGCGCCGTCAGGTGCTGGCCCCGCAACGCGGCCAGCAGCAGCGGGACGATCTGCCGGGCCAGCGGGTCGGTCACGCCTAGCTGCACCGAGGCGAAGCCGGCCGGGCCCATCCGCGCCTGGCGGGCCAGCGAGCCGTAGATCTGGCTGGCCCGGTAACCGGGGTCGAAGAAATCGGCGCTGGTGCCGATGTAGTAGGGGTAGCTGGGGCCGACCGGACGCTGGTTCGCGGTGGCCACCAGATGGCCGGGCGGGTCATAGACCTGCGGGACAGACGCGTACGGGATCACCCCGGCCACATCATCCGCGCCGGTACCCGGCAGCGGCAGCCACGGGTTCCCGTGCCGGACCAGTGGGTAGTAGCCGGCCGAGATCGCCCCGATGTTCCCCTGGTCGTCGGCGTACACGAAGTCCTGCGACGGGGCCCGCCAGCCGGCCAGCGCCGAGCGGAACTGCGCGAAATCGTGCGCCCTGGTCACAGCCAGCATGACGGCGATGTCCGGTGATGGGATGTTGCCCATCCAGTCCACCGAGGTGGTCTGCCCTGCCCGCGTCATCACCGGGCCGTGCACGGTGATGTCCACCGTGAGCGGCACCGGGCTCGCGCCCCGGACCGGGATCGAGTAGTGCACCTGCCGCATCGGCCGCCAGGCGTTCTGCCAGAAATACTGCCCGGGATGGGCCTTGCTGGTCTGCTCTGTGTAGAAGAGGGTGGCCTGGTTCTGGGTGTCGGTGAGCGACCAGGCGATATGAGCGTTGTGGCCGATCAGCACCCCCGGCAGGCCAGGCACCGTCACCCCGGTCACCGCGAGACCGGGCGCGGACAGCGCCGCCTGGTACCAGATCGATGGCACTGTCTGCGGCAGGTGCGGGTCGCCGGCCAGCATCGACCTGGCACCCGCGACCAGCGGGCCGTTCGCCGCCCACGCGTTGCTGTCGGGATAGCGGTGTACCGTACCGGGCGGCAGCGCATCGGCCTGCGCGAGCACATGGGCCGCCGCTGTGGCCTCACCCGCCGGGACCGCGCTGGCCGGGACCGGGGCCGGCCCCCTGGCTGTCGCTGCCAGAGTTGCCTGGGGGGCGATGGGGGCTATGCCGCGGTAGTGGTAGGGGCCGGGGTCGTAGGCGCCACGCTGGCCGGGAACCAGGACCGGGAACCAGGCCATGGTGTGTGCCGGGCCCAGCGTGCGCTCCAGCAGGGCGTAATCGAGCGGGGTGGTGGTGAAGTCGAGTTGCTGGGTGAGCACACCCTGCATGACCAGGCTGTCCACCGGGGTCCACACCGCCGGGTACACGCCGGTCAGCGCGAACAGCGTGGGCCAGTCATGACTCGCGCGGGCCTGGGCCAGGTAATCGTTCACCCCGCGGGAGTAGGCCAGCAGCGCCTGCGCCGCCGGGCTGGTGCGTGGCATTGCCGCCCATTCGGCCTGCGCGGTGCGCAGCAGGCCCAGGCGGAGTTCGAACATGTCCGAGGCGAGGCCTGGGCGGCCGGCCAGCTGGGAGATCCGGCCTTCCCCAAGCCGCCGTTCCAGGTCCATCTCGGTCAGCCGGAACCTGGCATGCAGGTAGCCAAGTGCGAGAAACGCATCGCCGTCATCGGCGGCCCGGACGGACGCGACGCCGTGGCTGGTGAAGTTGACCGAGACCAGGTGGGCCAGACCGGGGAGGGCGAGCGGCTGGGAACGGGGCAGCTCCCCGCCAGCCGCGGACGCCCAGGCGCCGCGGCCGGGGTCGAGCGCCCGGCCGAGCGCGGGCACCGGGCCATACCCGAACGCGAATAGCGCCAGGACGGCGGCGGACACTCCCAGCGCGGCCACTACGTTGAGGCCGCGCCTCACCAGCCGGCCCGGCTCCCGCTCGGGCATCACCTAACTACCTCCGGATCCATCCATGGGGAGGAGCCCTCCGGGTTGCCTCACCAGAGCGACGGGTGCCGGTCCTTCCACGGCCGGGCCGCCTCCAGTTGCGCGGACAGCGAGATCAGCGTGGCCTCGTCCGCCATCCGCCCGGCAAGCATCACCCCGATCGGCAGGCCCTCGGCGGTCCAGTGCAGCGGCAGGCTCACCGCAGGCTGCCCGGTGAGGTTATACACCGCCGTGTAGGGCGTGAACCGCTTCTGCCGCTCGAAGTTCTCCGGCGGCTCCACTTCGTCGAAATAGCCCACCGGAGCAGGCGGTGAGGCCAGGGTGGGGGTGAGTACCGCATCGAAATCGTTCAGCGTCCGCCAGGCCATGCGGACGATGATCTGCAGGTATGCCTGGGCGAAGATCAGGTCGGCGGCGCTGGTGGCCTTCCCGCGGTCGCGCAGGTAGCGGGTCAGCGGGAGCAGCCGCTCCTCGCCGGCCGGGTCGACCGGCGCGAGCGTCGCCATCGCGTACCAGAGGGTCTCGAACAAGGGCACCACGTCCGGGCCGAACGGCGGTGCGATGTCCTCCACGTCGTGCCCGAGTCCGGCCAGCAGGGCGCTGGCCTCCTCATAGGCCGCCACGCAATCGGGATGCACGTCCGCCCCCTCGACCGCGTGCTGGAGCGTCCGGCCGATCCGCAGCCGGCCCGGCTCGCGGCGCGCATATCCCAGGAAGGTCTCGCCGGCTGGCAGCGGCGGCAGTGTGTACATGTCGCCGTGCTGGTTGCCGGTCATCGTGTCGAGCAGCAGTGCCGCGTCCGCCACTGTGCGTGCCAGCGGGCCGTCGACGCTGAGCCCGGCCAGGTCAGGCACGAGCGGCGCGGAGGAGATACGGCCCCGCGTCGGCTTGAGGCCGAACAAGCCGCAGACGCTGGCCGGGATGCGGATCGACCCACCGCCGTCACTGCCCTGGGCCGCGGGGGCCAGCCCGGCCGCGACCGCTGCGCCGGCGCCGCCGCTGGACCCGCCTGCCGACCGGGACAGGTCCCACGGTGTCCGGGCGGGTGGGCCGATCCTGGTCTCGGTGTAGCAGGGCAGGCCGAACTCCGGCGTCGCTGTCTTGCCGGTGAGCACCGCGCCCGCCGCCCGCAGCGCGGCGGAG
>DPMS01000249.1 GCA_003541285.1 Actinomycetota bacterium | reverse complement strand
CGTACGGGACCAGGGCGGGCACGGCGATGACCGCGGTGTCCAGCCGTCCCTGCATCTGTTCCGCGAGTTCCTGGTGTGCCGCGACCGGGAGTTCGTCGGTGCCGAAGGCTTCCGCCAGATCACGGTGGACCTCGGCGGTCGCCTCGCCCAGCCGGTGGGCTTCGGGAGCGAAGTCCCCGCCGGCCTCGGCTGCCCGCGCGGACTGGCCGGCGTACAGGTCCCGCACACTGGTCGCGGCGAGCGACCAGCCATCAGCCGCCGACCGCAGATAGGTGGACAGGACGGCCAGGACCGTCGCCCTGCCATCCATCGTGGTCTCCACCCAGCCCAGTGGCGGTGCCACATGCCGGGAACCGAGCCGGGCCAGGGCGCGCGGGACCTCGAGGTCGGGATTGGGCCCGGGGGAGGGCCGCCGGAACACTTTGAGGATGCCGTTCTCGCCGAAGAGCAGGCTGGTGTTGCTCTGCTCGCTGGTGAGCACGAGGCTGTCCAGGCTGGTGTCGATCATGGTTTCGGGCTCCACGGCGAACCGCACCGGCCCGATCGTTTCCTGGCCCGCCATGGCCTGCAGCAGCCGCCTGGTCAGGTGCGGGTCGTACAGGCCATCGTATGCGGTCAGCCCGTGCCCGGCCGGGCCGATCACCGCGTGCTTGAGCTCGTCCGGGATGGCCGCCCGCAGGCCCGCCAGCACCTGGTAGCGGTCCGCGCCGCCGCCCTGCGATACGGCGACGATCAGGTGACGCAGGCCTGGCTCGGCGTCTACCAGAACAGTGTCCGAGACGATGGTGACGTCATCGATCGGGGTGCCCTTGCCCGCGAACCATCGCTGTCTGGGCAACCAGGCCGCCAGGCCTTCCTCAAATGTCATATTCGGGATCTACCCTGTCCGGTCGGCGTAAGCGCCCTTATGGGACAGCGTGCGCTGTGTGGACGGTGTTACCCTCCCCCCGTAGTCTCGCGGTGACGGTAGCTGGCAGTCCGGGAGCCCGGCTCACCGGGGGCCTTCCTCCCGCGGCTCTGGCAGCTGGAACCAGTAGAAACCATGGCCGGGCAGGGTGAGCAGGTAACTCAGATCGCCGATCGGGGGGAAGGTCACCCCGCCCATGCACTCCACCGGCGTGACCCCCTTGAACCGGCGCAGGTCGAGTTCGACCGGCTGCGGGAACCTGGACAGGTTGTTGACACACAGGATGCGGTGACCCGGGTCGGCGACCTCCGGGCCGGGCCCGTCGGGGTACTCCCGGACGAACGCGAGCACGCTGGGGTTGGAGGAGCTCAGCTCCTCGTACCCGCCGAGGCCGAACACCGGGTGCCGCTTGCGGATCTCGATCATCCGCTTGGTCCACTGCAGCAGCGACCCGGCGCTGCGCTGCTGGGCCTCGACGTTGAGCGCCTGGTAGCCGTAGATCGGGTCCATGTTCATCTGCAGGTACAGCCGTTGCGGGTCGGCGGTGGAAAAGCCCGCGTTACGGTCCGGTGTCCACTGCATCGGGGTACGGACGCCGTCGCGGTCACCGAGCCAGATGTTGTCCCCCATCCCGATCTCGTCGCCGTAGTACAGCACCGGCGAGCCGGGCAGCGACAGCAGCAGCGCGGTGAACAGCTCCAGCTGGTTGCGGTCGTTGTCGAGCAGCGGGGCNNAGCTCGTCGTGGTTGCGCAGGAAGATGCCCCACTGGCAGTGCGCGGGGATGGGCGGGGTCTGGGCAAGGATCTCCGAGATGGGGTAGCGCTGCTCGCGCCGCACCGCCATGAAGATGCGCGGCATCAGCGGGAAATGGAAGGCCATGTGGCATTCGTCCCCACCGGTGGCGGGATCGCCGAAGTACTCCACCACGTCCGCGGGCCACTGGTTCGCCTCCGCCAGCAGCACCCGGTCCGGGTAGAGCCGGTCGACCTCGGCCCGGACCCGTTTGAGGTACTCGTGGGTCTCCTTCAGGTTCTCGCAGTTGGTGCCCTCCCGCTCGTACAGGTAGGGGACCGCGTCCAGCCGGAAGCCGTCGATGCCCAGGTCCAGCCAGAACCGCAGCACCTCCAGCATGGCGTCCTGCACCAGCGGGTTCTCGTAGTTGAGGTCGGGCTGGTGGGAGAAGAACCGGTGCCAGTAGTACTGGCCGCGAACCTGGTCGAAGGTCCAGTTGGACTGCTCGGTGTCCACGAAGATGATCCGGGCGCCGGGGTAGCGATCGTCGGCGTCCGACCAGACGTAGAAGTCGCCGTAGGGGCCGTCCGGGTCGGTGCGGGAGGCCTGGAACCACGGGTGCTGGTCGCTGGTGTGGTTCATCACCAGGTCGGCGATCACCCGCATGCCACGCGTGTGGGCCTGGTCGACGAGATCCACGAAGTCGCCGATGTGCCCGAAATCAGGCAGCACCTTGGTGAAGTCCGCGATGTCGTACCCGCCGTCGCGCAGCGGCGAGTCGTAGATCGGCAGCAGCCAGATGCAGTCGATACCCAGCCATTGCAGGTAGTCGAGCCGGGACGTGAGACCGCGCAGGTCACCGGTGCCGTCTCCGTTGGAGTCATGGAACCCGCGGACCAGCNNCCTCGTAGAAGACCGCGCGCCGGTACCAGTGAGGGTCGCGTGGCTTGTCGAACGAGAAGGAATCCGGGATGGGGCCGCCGCCCGGCAGCACCAGGCCGCCTGGCTGGGCGGGAAGCGGGAGGGGTGGCGGGGTGGTGAGGCCGGGTGTGCCGAATGGGCTCCGGTCAGGGTCTGTTGCCACGAGCGTCTCCTGCGAACGTGCGGTAGACCGTCACGTCGGCGGGCATGGCGTGACGGTGAAGATGTGGGCTGGCGCCGTAGCCGGGTCAAGGCGCACGTAATTGACCTGCCCCCATCGGTAGGACGTGCCGGCCAGTTCATCTGTCACAACGAACTGTGACCGGCCC
Organism: Actinomycetota bacterium; assembly: GCA_003541285.1. Taxonomy (GTDB): domain Bacteria; phylum Actinomycetota; class Actinomycetes; order Streptosporangiales; family Streptosporangiaceae; genus UBA9676. The sequence goes on along the minus strand of DPMS01000249.1, from coordinate 668 downwards.
TCCATGCCGAGTGCGGGCAGATCAAGCCAGACCGTGGCCTCGCGCGGTTCGTGCGGATCAAGGTTCACGACGACCAGGACCGTGTCCGCGTCCCGCTCGCTGCGCTTGGAGAAGCAGATCAGGTCCGGCTGATCGACGTGATGGAAGCGTAGATTACGCAACCAGTGCGTCGCAGGGTGGGATTTCCTGATCGCATTGAGCCGGGTTATGAACGGCGCGATGCCGTCCGGCCCCTGCTGCGCCCGTGCCCAGTCGCGCGGCCGGTACTGATACTTCTCTGAATCCAGGTATTCCTCACTTCCGGGCCGGACAGGTGTGTTCTCGCAGAGTTCATACCCCGAGTAGATGCCCCATGACGGCGACAGCATCGCGGCGAGCACAGCCCGGGCACGGAAAGCGGGCGGCCCGCCGCGCTGGAGGTACTCGCTCAGGATGTCCGGGGTGTTGGCGAAGAAGTTGGGCCGCATGTAGGAGGCGGCGGGGCCGGACAGTTCGCGCAGGTAGTCGGTGATCTCGGCGGCGGTCGTGCGCCAGGTGAAGTAGGTGTAGGACTGGTGGAATCCGATCATGGCGAGCGCGTGCATCATGGCCGGGCGGGTGAAGGCCTCCGCCAGGAAGATCACGTCCGGGTCGGTCCGGGCCACCTCGGCCAGCAGCCGCTCCCAGAA
>DPMS01000633.1 GCA_003541285.1 Actinomycetota bacterium | reverse complement strand
CCTGCCGAGTGCGAACAACGTGCATGAGGTGGCGCAGTCCATCGCGTCTGACTGCCGGGTGGTCTACGTCGACAACGACCCGATTGTGCTGGCGCATGCCCGGGTCCTGCTCACCGGGTCCCCGCAGGGACGCACCGCCTATATCCAGGAGGACCTGCGGGAACCGGAGCAGATCCTGGCCAGCGCGACCGTCCGGCAGACCCTCGACTTCAGCCAGCCGGTCGCCGTGATGCTGGTGGCCATCCTGCACTTCCTGACTGACGAGGAGGATCCGGCGGGCATCATCTCGGCCCTGCTCGGTGCCCTGCCGCCGGGCAGCTACCTGGTGGCCTCCCATGTCACGCCCGAACTCGACCCGGAAGGGGTGGGCGGGCTGGTGGAGGCGTACCGTGCCGGCGGCCTGACGGGTCAGGCACGGCCGGTGGACGACTTCACCGAACTCGCCTTTGAGGGCCTGGCCATGGTTGATCCAGGAGTCGTGCTGGTCTCGGAATGGCGGCCCGAAGGCAGCGGGCCCAGGCCGCTACCTGCGGAGGTCAGCTGGTACGGCGGGATCGGCCGCAAGCCGTAGCCCGCTGCCGCACGCGCCGAATGGCCGGCCTGGCTCAGTTGGGATGGCCGGCTCCGGGCGGCACTGCGATCCACCCCGCGAGCAAGCTCGCCGCGCAGGCCGCGGCCGGTGGCCGCGGCGGTCTCGCCGCGTTGCGCACCGCGCTGAGGGAGCGACCGTCCACTGGCACATGCCCGACGCCGGAAACTGCGGGGCCCTGTTCGTCGTCACGGTCCCGGTAGCGGCCAGCCGCCCAGGCAAGCCCGCGCGGACGTAGAATCTCATCCCAGAAATGCTGATAACGGGGTCTGCTTCGCAAAACGGAAGGGGTGACGGTGCAGGCGAGGATCGACACGACTAAGCCGCACCCGGCGCGCNNGGGACCGGCCTGCCGAGCGCGAACAACGTGCATGAGGTGGCGCAGTCCATCGCGCCTGAATGCCGGGTCGTCTATGTCGACAATGACCCGATCGTGCTGGCGCACGCGCGGGCAATACTGGCCAGTTCGCCGCAGGGCAGGACCGCCTATGTCAATGCGGACGCGCGTGAGCCGGCGAAGATCCTGGCTGACCCGCTCACCCAGGAAACGCTCGACTTCAGCCAGCCGATCGCGCTCATGCTGGTGGCCATCCTGCATTTCCTGCCCGACGAGCAGAACCCGGCCGCGATGATAGCCACGCTGCTCGACGCGCTGCCCTCGGGCAGTTACCTGGCCGCCACCCACGTCACCCCCGAATATGACCCCGAGATGCTGTACAGGGCCGGGCAGGTTTACACCGAGCGCGGGCTGGCGGGCGCGCTCAGGACCGCGGACGAGTTCGCCGAACTGGCGTTCACTGGCCTGGAGATCGTGGAGCCGGGGATCGTGCCGGTGTCGGAGTGGCGGCCCGAAGGCAGCGGCCCGCACCCGCTGCGCGCCGAGGTGAACGCTAACGGGGGAGTCGGCCGCAAGCCGTGAGGCCGCCTGTCAGCCGGTACCGGTCCCGGCTAGCACAGCCCTGACCTGGCCCGCGATCTCGATGTCCTCCCTGGCGGCGATAACGAACGTGCGGACCGGTGCGCCGTGCCGCCCGATCTCGCGGTCAGCCCCCGTGGCGCCGTCCGGCCCGGCTGGAGCCGGGACACTGCCGTGCCCGGCCGGGGGGCTGGTGGCGGGTGCGGTGTTGAGCGCGGCGTCGATGCCGACGCCAAGGAAGGCGAGGCCATCCGCCGCTTCCGCCCGCACCCGCGGCGAGTTCTCGCCCACGCCGCCGGTGAAGACCAGCACATCGAGCCCACCGAGGGCGGCGGCCATGGCCGCGATACCGGCCCGCAGCCGGTGGGTGTAGACGTCGAGCGCGAGCCGCGCGTCCTGGTCCCCCTCGGCGACGGCAGCCTCCACGGCACGCATATCCGCGGTCCCGGCAAGACCCAGCAAGCCAGAACGGTGCTCCAGGGTCGCGGCCAGTTCGGCCGGCGGGGTGCCCGCGTGCTCGGCCAGCCACAGCACCAGGCCGGGATCGACCGATCCGGACCGGGTGGCCATCACCAGCCCTTCCAGCGGGGTGAAGCCCATCGTGGTGTCCACCGACACGCCGTCGCGCACGGCGGCCAGGGAGGCGCCGGCACCGAGGTGGCAGGTGACGACCCGGCCTGCGGCCTGGCCGGCCAGTTCCGCCGCCCGTCGCGAGCAGTACGCGTGGGACAGCCCATGGAAGCCGTAGCGTCGCAGGTCCCAGCGCTGCCGCCATTCGCGGGGCAGCGCGTAGGTGGCTGCCGCGGCCGGGATAGACGCGTGGAACGCGGTGTCGAAGCAGGCCACCCCGGGCAGTCCGGGCAGTGCCCGCTGCACGGCCGCCACCGCGGCCAGCGATTTCGGCTGGTGCAGCGGTGCCAGGTCGGTGAGGGCGCGCAGGCGCGCCAGCACGCCGCCGCCGATCCTGACCGGCGCGGTGAACCGCGTCCCGCCGTGGACGATCCGGTAACCGGCCGCGTCCACCTCACCCAGCGACGCGAGTGCCGGCTCCATCGCCGCGGCGTCCGCCGCGCCGCCGTTTACCGGCAGGTCAGCCGAGCCGGTCACCCGGTCAGCTTCGTCCAGGACCCGCAGCTTCAGGCTGCTGGATCCGGCGTTGACCACTAGGACGCGCACCGGCCCCTCCTGAGCGTTCGCGGCCTCAGTAGGGCCAGGCCCACTCCTGGATCTCCGGTGCGTCCTCGCCGTGGCTGCGGGTGTAGGCCCGGCACCTGATCCGTGCGTCGGTCATGAGCTGGCGGATGTGCCCCGCCTGGGAGGCCAGCCCCGGCACCCGGTCGATCACGTCGATGACCAGGTGGAACCGGTCGAGGTCGTTCAGCATGACCATGTCGAACGGCGTGGTGGTGGTGCCTTCTTCCTTGTACCCGCGGACATGCAGGTGATGGTGGCCGTGACGGCGGTAGGTGAGCCGGTGGATCAGCCACGGGTAGCCGTGGTAGGCGAAGACCACCGGCCGGCCGGTGGTGAACAGTGAGTCGTACTCGGCGTCGGGCATGCCGTGCGGGTGCTCGGTCTCCGGCTGCAGGCGCATCAGGTCGACCACGTTCACTACCCGGACCTTCAGGTCAGGCAGGTGCTGGCGGAGCAGGTCCGCCGCGGCCAGCGTTTCCAGGGTGGGAATGTCGCCGCAGCAGGCCAGGACGGCGTCCGGCTCACCGCCCTGGTCGTTGCTGGCCCACTCCCAGATACCTGCGCCCCGGGTGCAGTGGATGATCGCCTCGTCCATCGGCAGCCAGTCGGGCTGGGGCTGCTTGCCCGCCACGATGACGTTGACGTACTGGCGGCTGCGCAGGCAGTGGTCGGCGACCGACAGCAGGCAGTTGGCGTCCGGTGGCAGGTAGACGCGGATGATTTCGGCCTTCTTGTTGACCACGTGGTCGATGAAACCCGGGTCCTGGTGGGAGAAGCCGTTGTGGTCCTGTCGCCAGACCAGGCTGGACAGCAGGTAGTTCAGTGAGGCGATCGGGCGCCGCCATCCGATGCCGCGGCTGACCTTCAGCCATTTCGCGTGCTGGTTGAACATCGAGTCNNCAGCCGGTTGGAGGCCGTCTCATCCGGGCCGAACAGCCGGAATGTGCCGGAGTTGCGGGCGATCACATCCCGCAGCCAGGTCCCGAGCACAGCGGTCGCCCCGGTCGCGCCGGTACCGGGGCGGCTGACCGGCACGGCGTACTCACGGAAGTCAGGCAGGTCGAGATCGCGCAGCAGCAGGCCGCCGTTGGCGTGCGGGTTGTCGCTCATCCGGCGGTGGCCGTGCGGGGCGAGGTCGGCGAGGTCGGCCACCAGTGCCCCGTTGGCGTCGAACAGTTCCTCCGGCCGGTAGCTGCGCAGCCACTCTTCCAGTGCGGCCAGGTGGGCGGGGTTGGTGCGGGCCTGCGGGATCGGCACCTGATGCGCGCGGAAGGTCCCTTCGACCGGCTGGCCGTCCACGGTCTTCGGGCCGGTCCAGCCTTTCGGGGTCTTCAGCACGATCATCGGCCAGCGCGG
>DPMS01000079.1 GCA_003541285.1 Actinomycetota bacterium | reverse complement strand
CGTTGAATGGCGGAGGCTGACAGGCATCAAGATCATTATCACTCAGCGCGCGTGGCGTGCTTGCCTGGCAGACACCAGCCCCTGCTTGGTGCCTGGATGGTTCAGGGCTTGCGGCCAACGCCCGCCCAGGCCGGCACCTCGTAGTCCTGGCCGTCAGCGCCTGGCTCGGGATGCCACCGCTGGCATTGCACCACGCCGGGCTCCACCACCTCCAGGCCCTGGAGGAGCCGGGAGATCGCCGCGAAGTCGCGCCTGGTCTGGGGAGTCGCGACCGACTGGTTGTACCGCCGCGCGCCCTCGGCGACGGCTTGGGCGTTGATGTCGTTGGCCGGGTGCGTCAGGGCGAGGTAGCTGCCTGGGCACACCGCATCCAGGAGCTGCGCAACGATTCCGTAGGGGTCCTCATCGTCGCTGATCAAGTGCAAGACCCCGACCAGCAGCACCGCGACCGGCTGGCTGAAGTCGAGCGTGCGGGCCGCCTCCTGCACAATCTTGCCCGGGTCGCGCAGGTCAGCATCGATGTAGACGGTGGCCCCCTCCGGCGTGCTGGTGAGCAGGGCACGGGCGTGAGCCAGCACGATCGGGTCGTTGTCCACATAGACGATCCGCGCGTTCGGGGCGGCGCCCTGGACGACCTCATGCACGTTCGGGCTGGTCGGGATGCCGGTGCCGATGTCGAGGAACTGCCGCAGGCCCGCCTCGGCGGCCAGGTAGGCAGCCACACGGCGCAGGAAGTCCCGGTTCGCGCGGATCTCGCGCCTGAGGGTCGGCCTGGCGGCCATCACGTGTTCGGCAGCTTCACGGTCGGCAGCAAAGTTGTCCTTGCCGCCCAGCCAGTAGTCATAGACCCGAGCCGGGTGAGCGACACTGACATCGAACTTTACCGGTTCCGATGCTTCGGCTCCGGCGGCGAACCAGTCGTTTGCCCGGCTGTCGGTCACGATGCGCCTTCTTACTCAGCATAAGTCTGGCCGGTTTACCGACAGCCTAGCCCTGTCCCACCGACTCTGCCCCACCCCAGAACCGGGCCAGGCCCGTGGCCCGGACTCCACCACCAGGTGTGAGGTCAGATCAGCTTGCGTGGCAGACCAGCCGCGCTCCGGCCCATCCCAACCGCGAAGAATCCCACCCACTCACGAAGGTGGCCCACCCGCCCCTTCACACCAGGGCAGCCCGTTGTTGCCGGCCAGTGTCGGTGACGCCTTGAAAAGGGTCAGATTTCACCCGTTGGAAAGGGGTCAAATTTTCAAACGGTGTTGACAATCACGCGCGGCGGCAGCTGCCAGGCACGGCTGGACGCGGCACCCCAGAGCAGAGCCCAACGCTGCGCGGCCGGCGCCTGGCANNGAGGTCTACATCGGGCTCGAAGCAGGAGCCGCCTCCATCCGCAACTTCGAGCCGGTCGTCATACCTGGCCTGTCGGCCGCCTGGCGGCCAGTTTGCGCGAGGGCACAGACGGCGGCGAAGCTGCCAGAGCCTATATCGGATTCCTGCGGGGCCTCCTCGTGGAAGCGCAGCAGCAAGCCGCGGGGGACTGACGCAACCCGCCCGTGCTGCGGAGCACGGAGTCGGCTGGCTCGGGAGCGCCTGACGACCGGTGAGTCATCCAGGTCGGCACTCGTGCACTGCCAGCAGGAGAGAGGGCGATGAGGCACACAATCTACTTGCGCGGCAGCATTCTGTCCGTGAGCGTTATCCGGTCGGTCTCCTCAGGGCAAATAGCTCGCCGCTCAGTTCCACCCGGTGTCCGCGTGCATCCCGGGCGGATCTCAACGTCTCCCGCATAGCACCGCTCGTCACACGGCGAGATCTGGATGTAGGTGCCTTTCACGATGAACGGGGAGGCGCTAGACAACGGGCGCGGCGGATCCGCTGCCACCAGTTCCTCCAGCCCGGTCTGCGAGATAACCGGCATCCGCGGAGCCAGAGCCGAGGCGATGAGTGCCGGATTGCTGGCTCTGGCGTGGAACGCAGCAACGGCGCCGTCGATCACGTTCTCGCTGACGGCTGTGGCCGAGCGGGGTCCCTGGCCAGTCGCGTGGACCACGATCCGGAGCCCGAACGGCGTCCCGTCCTGCACCGCTGAATCGAAGGTCTCGATCCGGCCTGCCGCCGCGGCGGTCTTAATCGCTAGCCATACCGGGCGGCAGCTTCCATCGTCGGAAAGAAGACGGGGGACGCGGCGCCACCGCGCCAGCAGTTCAGCGGGCTCCCACGACTCCCACGTGCCGCCGGGACGGTATCGGCAGTAGTAGACGTGTCCCTCGACCGTGGATATCGGCACCGGGGGCGGCGGGGGCGGACCCGCGCCTCGCTCAAACCGCAGGGACGTGACGCCCTTGGGAATGCACTCAGCCGGGTTGACGAACAGCCGGTTTTCCGCATCGCAGGGCGAGGCGTCGGTCGGCAGGTAGACGCCGACTAGCGTCTCTGCCGGGGAGAGCGCAAGCTCGCTGAGCGCCGTCTGCAACTGCCGGGCCATCTGCTCCGCCCACGGGAACCGCCGTTGCCCGGCGAACTGGAGTGGGTATCCCGACCACGCCTCGACTTGCCGCAAGCCGGCTCGCGGCCCGGCCACGAGGAACCATGGGTCAGTCATGGCCCGGATCACTGAGCTGGTGCACGATGGCATCATCCCTCTGCGTGCCCGCATGCGGCGGATCTGGTGACCTGGGAGTATGCCGAGATCGCTCGAGCGCTCG
>DPMS01000909.1 GCA_003541285.1 Actinomycetota bacterium | reverse complement strand
CCGCGCAGCGTGTTGATCTCGCCGTTGTGGGCGATGAACCGGTACGGGTGGGCGAGCTCCCAGGAGGGGAACGTGTTGGTCGAGAACCGGGAGTGGACCAGGGCCAGGGCCGAGGTGTACGCGGGGTCGGTCAGGTCCGGGTAGAACGGCTCCAACTGGAGCGCGGTGAGCATCCCCTTGTAGACGATCGTGCGGGAGGACAGGCTCGCGAAGTACAGCCCCGTCTCATGCTGCGCGCGCTTGCGCAGGCAGAACGCCCGCCGGTCCAGGACCAGCCCGCTCTCCGCACCCGGCCCGGCCTGGCCACCCGCCACGCCCGCGGCCGCTGCGCCCGCGGCCACTGCGCCAGCGCCGCCGGTGGCCCCCGCCGTGCTGGCCACGAAAAGCTGCGCCAGCCGCGGCAGGACAGCCAGCGCCCCCTGGCCGCAGAACGAGGGGTTGTGCGGGATCTCCCGCCAGCCGAGGACGGCCAGCCCCTCCTGGGCCGCGATCGCCTCGGCCGTTGCCATCGCCTGGGCAGCGCCTGCCTCGTCGGTGGGAAGGAACGTCATGCCTGCCGCGTAGAAGCCCGGAGCTGGCAGGGTGAAGTCGCAAGTTGTGCGGAAGAAGGCGTCAGGGATCTGGGTGAGGATGCCAGCCCCGTCCCCCGTTTCCGGGTCGCTTCCCATCGCGCCCCGGTGTTCCAGGTTGCGCAGCACAGTGAGCGCCTGGGCTACCGTGTCATGGGTTCGGCGCCCGGACAGGTCGGCGACAAAGCCGACGCCGCAGGCGTCGTGCTCGTACTGGCTGTCGTACAGTCCCTGGTTCCCCGCAGTAGCGGCAGGCGCCATCGACTATCCCGTCGTCTCGTCCGTCATCGCGTTCTCGCATGCGGTCGGGACGACGTTGGCCCTGCCGCGGGCGGCATGGTGGGTGCCGCCGCAGGCTCATGGAGCTATTGCTCAGAGATTACATGCAGATTGCGCGCTACCGGTGCATATCTGCCCGCTCATCCCCGGTGCTGAAACGCCTGGGACGTGGAAGAACTGGGCCGGCGGGCAGTCTCCGGGCGCCAGCGGGACGGCTGCGGACGTCGGCCGAAGGGTCCCGGAACCGGCCGCAGCTCCGCCGGTGTGATCGGGGGCCCGCTTGCCTCGCGTCAGGTACAGATACCCGGCCGCACCGGTGAACACCAGGGCCATCACCCACTGGCTGACGCGCAGGCCCAGCAGGTGATAGGCGGGATCGATGCGCAGCGACTCGGTGAAATACCTGCCCACAGCCAAGCCGGCCAGGCAACCGGCGAAGGCGCGGTCACCGGCTGGCAGGAACCTCCGTGCCGCCCAGATCACCAGCACTCCTACCAGCAGATCCCAGCCGCACTCGTACAGGAACGTGGGCTGGAATGTGGCGTAATTCTCATAACCGGGCACGCGATGAGCCGGCGAGATCTCCACCGCCAGCGGCATCGTGGAAGGCCGGCCGTAGACCTGCTGGCTGAACCAGTTGCCCCAGTACCCGGCAGCCAGGCCGAACGCCAGGCCGGGCGCGGCGGCCCCGGCGACGGGCGCCGGGCTGACCCCGGCGTGGCGGCAGGCGAGCCACGCCCCCAGCGACCCGGCCGCGACCGCGCCCGGGATACCCAGCCCGCCGTCCCAGATCCTGACGATCGTTACCCAGTCGCGGCCGGCCCCGAAGTACAGCTGGTAGTCGGTGATCACGCTGTAGAGACGGGCTCCTGCCAGCCCGCAGGGCACGGCCCAGGTGGCGATGTCGAGAATGACACCCGGCCGGCCACCGACCCGGCGGTAGCACCGGCTGGCGGCCCAGACGCCCAGGATGATCCCACCGACCAGGCACAAGGCATAGGCCCGGATCGGCAGCGGCCCAAGGTGCCAGGTGCCGCGCGAGGGACTGGGGATGAAGGCCGCCGCCATGGGGTGTGAAGCTCTCCGCTAGGGATCGGTACCGGCGTGTCTGCGGGGTCTGCTGCGGCTACGGGGTCCGGCCGGCCGGCCGGGCAGGGCGCCGGACGCCGGCCGCGAGATCTGCCGCGAGGTCTCGCACAGCGCCGATGCCGGCGGGCAGGTCAGGCGCGTCAAGCAGGCGCTGGACGAACGCGGACCCGACGATGACACCGTCAGCGAAGCTGGCCACCTGCGCCGCCTGGTCGCCGTTGCGCACGCCCAGGCCCACCGCGACCGGCAGGTTCGTGCAGGCGCGGACCCGTGCCACCAGGCCGGCTGCCTGGCCGCTGACCGTGTCGCGGGCACCGGTGATGCCCATCAGCGATGCCGCGTAGACGAATCCGCCGCACACCTTGGTGATCAGTTCAATGCGCTCGGTGGTGGAACTCGGCGCGACCAGGAAGACCGGGTCAAGGTGATGGGTGGCTGCCGCGTCCAGCCAGGGGCCGGCCTCCTCGGGTGTGAGGTCCGGGGTGATCAGCCCGCTGCCGCCCGCTGCCGCCAGATCCCGGGCGAACGCGTCTACCCCGTAATGGTCGACCGGGTTCCAGTAGGTCATGATCAGTACCGGCACGCCCGCCGCCGCCACCGCTTCCACGGTGCGCAGCACATCGGCCACGTGCACGCCCCCGGTGAGCGCCCGGTGCACCGCTTCCTGGATCACCGGGCCATCTATCAGCGGATCGGAGTAGGGAAGCCCGATCTCCATGATGTCGGCGCCTGCCCCGGCCATCGCCAGCGCCGCCTCGATCGACCCGGCCACGGTGGGGAACCCGGCGGGCAGGTAGCCCACGACAGCGGCCCGGCCCTCGCCGGCCGCCTTGTCGAAGGCGGCACCAACCGCGCTCACCGGGCCGCCCCCATCTGCGCGGCGTCACCGTTGATGTGCCCGAGCCAGCGTGAGGCGGTGGCTACGTCCTTGTCGCCACGGCCGGACAGGTTCACCAGCAGCAGGCCGTCGGGGCCGAGTTCGGGGCCCACCTGCAGGGCACCGGCCAGCGCGTGCGCGGACTCCAGCGCCGGGATGATCCCCTCGGTCTTGCACAGCAGCGAGAACGCCTGCATCGCCTCGGCGTCGGTGATGGACCGGTAGCTAGCCCGGCCGGTGTCCTTGAGCCAGGCGTGTTCCGGGCCGACCCCGGGATAGTCCAGGCCCGCGGAGATGGAGTGCGTGGCCAGCGTCTGCCCCTCGTCGTCCTGGAGCACATAGGTGCGCATGCCGTGCAGCACACCCGACGAGCCCGCCACCAGCGTGGCGGCGTTGTGACCGGGCTCCATCCCGTCGCCGCCCGCCTCGCAGCCGATCAGCCGCACCTGCTCATCACCGATGAACTCGTAGAAGATGCCGATCGCATTGGAACCGCCGCCCACGCAGGCGATCACGGCGTCGGGGAGCCTGCCCGCCTGTTCGAGCACCTGGCGGCGTGCCTCCACCCCGATGACCCGCTGGAAGTCCCGGACCATCAGCGGGAACGGATGCGGCCCGCCCACCGACCCGATGCAGTAGTGCGTGGTCTCGACGGTGGTCACCCAGTCACGGAACGCCTCGTTCATGGCGTCCTTCAGCGTACGGGTCCCGGCGGTGACGGGGATCACCTCCGCGCCCAGCATGCGCATCCTGGCCACGTTGAGTGCCTGCCGGCGGGTGTCCTCCTCCCCCATGTAGACGGCGCAGTCCAGCCCGAACAGGGCGCACGCCGTCGCGGTGGCGACGCCATGCTGCCCGGCCCCGGTCTCGGCGATCACCCGGGTCTTGCCCATCCGCTTGGTGAGCAGGATCTGCCCGAGCACGTTGTTGATCTTGTGGGAGCCGGTGTGGGCCAGGTCCTCCCGCTTGAGCAGGACGGTGCAGCCAGCCGTCTCGGAGAACCTGTGCGCCTGGGATAGCAGCGTCGGCCTGCCCGCATACCCGCGCAGCAGGTCACCGAGTTCGGCCTGGAACTGCGGGTCGGCCTTGGCGGCCAGATATTCCGTGGTCAGCTCGGCCAGCGCCGTCATCAGCGCCTCCGGCGCGAACCGGCCGCCGTACCTCCCGAAGTGCCCGTCGGCGTCGGGGACCGGGCCGGCGGTGGCAGGGGCGTTCACCGTCATGGACGGTCACCACGCAGGGCCGGATGCGAGCCGGCGGTCACCAGGTCGGCGACGGCGGAACGCGGGTCCTTGCCCGTGACCAGGCTTTCGCCGACCAGCACGGCATCTGCCCCCGCGGCGGCATAGGCGAGCAGGTCATGGGGACCGCGGACACCGGATTCGGCGATCTTGATAACCTCGGGCGGGACGAGCGGCGCGAGCCGCCCGAACACACCACGGTCCACCTCCAGCGTGGCCAGGTTGCGCGCGTTG
>DPMS01000206.1 GCA_003541285.1 Actinomycetota bacterium | reverse complement strand
TCCTGGCTCGCCGCGCTCGCCGCCGCGGAACCGGCAACACCGTCCCGGGCCCGCAATTGCAGCGGGTGCCGCCGCTGCACCCAGGCGCCGGCGGCCTGCCCCGGACCGCGCTGGCTGCCGCCGATCCAGCCGTCGGCCTGACGGGCCGCCGCAGCCCGCAGCCGCGGCTCACGCCCGCTCCTGGTGTCCCGCACGGCACCGCTGGCTGCCGGCACACCGCCGGCCAGCCAGGAGCCGGCCTGCTCCCGGCCGGTCATCATGGCCGGATCAGCACTGGCGGTCACCCACCCACCGGCCCGGCCAAGCCGGACGACCGCGTACAGCACGAACGGGCAGAGCAGGAGGTCGTAGATCACTGAGGCGGGCAGCACCTGGCGCACCGACCGCCAGGTGATGTCCGGATCGCCGAGGGTCAGGCCCACCAGCGCGGACAGGGACTCCCCGGCCATGACACCCACCGCCACCGCGGCGAGCGGGAGCCAGGCCGAGCGCTCCAGCGGCCCGCGCAGCCGCCCGCAGCCGTAACCGACCAGGCAGAACACCAGGGCGTTCAGCCCCAGCAGATGGGTGGCGGGCGGGGCGGCGTCCAGCGCCAGCCCGGCCCCGAACCCGATCAGCATGCCATCGCGCGGGCCACAGGCCAGGGCGAGGGTGACAACCAGCACCAGCACCAGGTCGGGTGCTGACCCACCCGGGAAGGGCAGGTTGTTGAGCACGGTCAGCTGGATGAGCAGCGCGGCCAGCACGGCCGCCGGCACGATCGTGAGGCGCCGCAGCACCTCAGCCCCCGGCGCTTGAGCTGGCGGCGGGGGTCGGTGACGGGCTGGCACCCCGGTGGCGGTGCACCGGGCGCGGCGCCAGGCTGGTGCTGGGGCTCGGGCTGGGTGGCAGCACCGAGTCACGGGGGTTCTTGCGGGGCGGGACGATGACGACGCCGACCACGCTGAGCGTACTGTCATCGGCGTAGGGGCGCACGAAGGCGAGCTTGGTGAGCGCGCTCGCGTTCGCCTGGACCCGGGTGATCACGCCCACCGGGACACCTGGCACGTAGGGCCGCCCGTGGACCGAGCCGAAGGTGACAAGCTGCTGGCCGGGGTGGAGCACGGCATTGGCGTCGAACACCTGGAGCTGCAGCAGGACCGGGCCGGGCTGGGTCCGCCCGGCTCCGGTGACCGCCCCGATCTCACCGGTGCCGGCCACCCGTACCCCCACCGTGGACGACGCGTCGGTGGTGAGCAGCACGGTGGATGTCCGGGTGCTGACCGCGGTCACCGTCCCGACCAGCCCATCCCCGTTCAGCACCGTCTCATCGGGTGCGATGCCGTCCATCCGGCCGGCGTCGATGGTCACCGTGTTCTCGTACGGTGGCCCGGCGGCGACCACATTCGCGGCCACGATCCGGTAGCCGCCGCGCCCGGACAGCTGGAGCAGACGCTGCAATTGTGCCTCCTGCGACCTGCTCAGCCGGGCCATGCTCAGTTCGGCGCGCAACCGGGTGACCTGCCGCTGCAGTGCGGTGATCTGCCCCTGCCGGGACGACGCACTGGCGACATTGCCGAAGAAGCCTGTCACCGGCCTGACCACCGCACTCACCATGCTCTCCGCGGAGCCGAAGACCGTGCCGCCGAGCGCGCGCAGGTCACGGACCGGCCCGGCGGTCCCGCCACGGGAGTCGAAAGTGATCAGCGCCAGGGCGGCGACCAGCAGCGCGCCCAGAACCAGGCGCGTACGCCGACTGTCGTGCACCGGGCCTCCTCACCCACCGCCGCCACCGCGGCCGCCCGTCCCAGGGCGCGCCCTGCCTCCCGTGTGGTCAGCGCCTGGATTCTGGCACCAGTACCTGCCGCAGGGTGTCGAAATCCTCCACGCACTTGCCCGTGCCCAGCACGACCGAATCAAGCGGGTTGTCGGCCGTGTGGATGGGCATGCCCGTCTCCTCGCGCAGGCGCTCGTCCAGCCCGCGCAGCAGCGCGCCGCCACCGGTCAGCGCGATTCCCCGGTCCATGACGTCGCCGGCCAGTTCCGGCGGGCACTTGTCCAGCGTCGTCTTGACCGCGTCCACGATGAGCGCCAGCGGCTCCTCAATGGCCCGCCTGATCTCCTCCGCTGAGATCACGATCGTCTTGGGCAGCCCGCTGACCAGGTCCCGGCCACGGATCTCCGCGTGCGGCTCATCCGCTGAGGGGAAAGCGGAGCCCAGCGCCATCTTGATCTCCTCGGCGGTCCGCTCACCGAGCATGAGCGAATACTCCTTCTTGCCGAAGTTGATGATGGCCTGGTCGAGTTCGTCGCCACCGATCCGGATCGACTGGGACGTCACGATCCCGCCCAGCGAGATCACGGCCACCTCGGTGGTGCCGCCCCCGATGTCCACCACCATGTTGCCGGTCGGCTCGTTGACCGGCAGGCCCGCCCCGATGGCCGCAGCCATCGGTTCCTCGATGATGTACACCCGGCGGGCACCGGCCTGGTGCCCCGCCTCCTTCACCGCGCTCTGCTCAACGCCGGTGATGCCGCTGGGCACAGCCACCACGACCCTGGGTTTGGCCAGATGGCTCCGCTTGTGCACCTTCTGGATGAAATAGCGCAGCATGCGCTCGGTGACGTCGAAGTCAGCGATGACCCCGTCCTTGAGCGGCCGGACCGCCACGATGTTGCCTGGCGTCCTGCCGATCATCCGTTTGGCTTCAACCCCAACCGCAACGATCTGGCCGTTGTTCGTATTCAGGGCCACCACCGACGGCTCGTTGAGCACGATCCCGCGCCCCCGCACGTACACGAGGGTGTTCGCGGTGCCCAGGTCGACAGCCATGTCACGGCCCAGAAAAGCCAGCGCGTTGCTCATAGGGAACGAGAACCTTCCAGAAGGGTGCTGCTCTGGGTGATCTGTTGTGCAGGCCGCGGCTCATGCGCCCCGCAAGCTCGAACGCGGCCCTGTGTGGTTCTTCGACCAGGCCCGGACGACCTAAACGAGGTCGGGAAAGAAGATCTTGATTTCCCGTTCGGCCGAGTCTGGGGAGTCGGATCCGTGCACGATGTTTTCCTGCACTTCCAACGCGTAATCCCCGCGGATCGTGCCCGGCGTCGCGCGAACAGGATCGGTCGCCCCGGCGAGCCCGCGGAAGGCCTCGATGGCACGCGGGCCCACGGCGACCAGGGCCACCAGCGGCCCGGAGGTGACGAACTCGAGCAGTGAGCCGAAGAACGGTTTGCCGGAGTGCTCCGCGTAGTGCATCTCCGCAGTGGACGTGTCGAGAGTCCGCAGATCCATGGCCACGATCCGCAGCCCCTTGCGCTCTATCCTGGACAAGACCTCCCCGATCAGACCGCGCTGCACACCATCGGGCTTGATCAGGACCAGGGTACGTTCAGACAAGTGAATTCCTCCTCGCGGACAGCATCGGCATGCCGTCGCGGAGTGGTAGCAGAAACCCGTATGAGACCGCAATCCTACCGGTGCGCGGCGGCGGGTTAGGCGCTCGCTGCACGCATGAGAACGGGAAATGCCCAGGCTGCGAGCCCGGCGGGCAAAACGGTGGATGGGTGTGGTGACGGACAGCACCGGCAATGGGGCGCGCAACGCGGGCAGGGGGCAGGGCGGTCCCGGCCCGCGCGGCCGCCTGCCAACGCCAGGGCCACGATCCGCGGCAGCCGGGTGGTCCCCTGAGCCGATTCATACCCCGTTCGAGCGGGATGGGCTCGCAGTCCGGATCGCGCCCTTCGCGGTCGTGGCCGTCCTGGCCGAGCTGAGCCTGGCCCTGCCGCCTGGCCCGGCCTCGATGCTGGACACCGTGCTCAGCGTGGTCCTGCTCGCTGCCACAGCCGGTGCGGTGTTCCTGCCCTGGGACCGGCTTCCGGCGTGGGCGCCGGTGACCGTCCCGCTCCTGTACACCATGTCGGTGCTCCCGCTGCTGCTCGCCGCGGGCGGCACGGCCTCGGGCGTCGGAGTGGTCCTGTTCATCCCGCTGGCCTGGACCACCCTGTTCCACCGCCCGTGGGAGTCGGCCTGTGTGGTGGCCGGCATCCTGGTGGTGCTCTTCGTGACCTCCCTCCTCCCCGACGAGGCGCCTGCCGACTTCATCATCCGCCGCCTGCTCTTCTGGGGGCTGCTGACCTCGATGATCGCGGTCGCCGCGCACGGCCTGCGGGCACGCATCCGCCGGTCGCAGGAGGCGACCGCCCGGCTGCAGGGACGCCTGCGCGAGCTGAGTATCCTGCAGGACCGGGACCGCATCGCGAGCAGCCTCCAGGACAACGTGGTACAGCGGCTGTTCGCGGCCGGGCTGTCGCTGCAGGGAATCGGCCTGCTGGTGGCGCGGCCGCCGGAGGTGAGCCAGCGGATCGACGCAGTGGTGCACAACCTGGATGAGGCCATCAGGCTGCTGCGGCAATCCATCTTCGGGCTGGAGCACGGGCTGCCCGAACAGGGGCTGCGCCGCAGCATCCTGGATGTGTCCAACGAGCTGACCCCGGCGCTCGGGCTGGTCCCGGAGATCGCCCTCGAGGGCCCGATCGACACCGATGTGCCGCCGCAGGTCGCCGGTCAGCTGCTGGCCACGCTGCGGGAGGTGCTGAGCCACAGCGGATCCGCCGCCCGCGCCACCCGGGTAGCGGTGGCGGTCGTCGCCCGGGCGGGCGAGGTCTCGCTGACCGTGACCGACAACGGCCGCCGCTGGTCGGCCCGGACGTCCGCTGACGGGATCCGGCTCGCCACGCTCCGGAACCGGGCCCGCCGGCTAGGCGGGACACTGGAGGTGACCAGCGGGGAACAGGGCAGTTCGAGCCTGACCTGGCGGGTGCCGGTGACCACGCCCGCCCGCCACGGCCGCCCGGACGAGCCGCCGGCGACACGGGAGCCAACCGCGTCCTGACCGGGCGGCCGGCCAGGCGGTCAGGGCGCCTCGCGGAACCGGTATCCCAGCCAGATCGCGGCCGCCCACAAAGCGGCGAACAGCGCGCCCAGCACATACATCGCCGGGACCAGCACCCCGGCCGCGATCACGGCCACCTGGAGCAGGCTGCCCGCGGTCAGTGCCCAGCCCTGGCGCGGGCGGCCCACCACCGCCGCCAGCAGCACGGCGGCGCCCGCGAGCACACCTCCCGCCACGGCCGCGGACCCGTGCGGGACGTGCCCGATGGTGATGGCCACCGGGACGGCGAGCCCGATCACGATCGCTTCCATGATCAGCACGGTGGCGCACAGCCGCCTCACGCCGGTTCCGCCCCGTCCCCGGGCTCGCGGTGGCCCCCGGCCAGCAGCGTGCGCGCGTTCCCCGCGGTCACCACCGACCCGGTCACCAGCACGCCGGCGCTGCCCGGCCCGGCCGCGTCCGCCTCGTCGGCCCGGCCCACCGCGATCTCGATCGCGTCATCGAGCCGGGCGGCCACCCGCACCCGGTCCTGCCCGAAGACCGGCACTGCCAGTTCGGCGAGCTTGCCCGGGTCCATCGACCGGTCCGAGGAGTTCTGTGTCACCACAAGCTCGTCGGCGACCGGCTCCAGTTCGCCCAGGATGCCGTCCACATCCTTGTCCTCGCTGATCGCCAGGATGGCGATCAGCGAGTGGAAGGAGAACGCCTCGGTCAGCCCGGCCAGGCTGGCCGCCATGCCCGCCGGGTTGTGCGCCGAGTCGACGATCACCACCGGGCTGCGGCGCACCACTTCCAGCCGCCCCGGCGAGGACATGCCCGCGAACGCCTCCCTGACCAGTTCCTCGCTGAGATTGCCGTCCGCAGCGCCACCGAACGCTTCCACCGCCGCCAGCGCGCAGGCCGCGTTCGCGGCCTGGTGCTCACCAAACAGCGGCAGCAGCAGGTCGTGGTAGACGGTCCCGCCAAGCCCCCGCAGGGCCAGGACCTGCCCGCCGACCGCGAGTTCGCGGGCGGTCACGCCGAACTCCAGTCCCTCCCGGGCGACGGTCGCACCGACCTCGGCGGCGCGGCGCAGCAGCACCTCCGCCGCGGCGACGCTCTGCCGGCCGAGGACGGCGACCGCGTCCGGCTTGATGATGCCGGCTTTCTCCCCCGCGATCTGCTCGATCGTACTGCCGAGGTAGCGGGTGTGGTCGATGGCGACCGGGGTGACCACCGCTACCGCCCCGTCGGCGATGTTGGTCGCGTCCCAGGTGCCGCCCAGGCCGACCTCGATCACGGCCACGTCCACCGGCGCGTCCGCGAACGCGGCGAACGCCATCGCGGTGAGCACCTCAAAGAAGGACAGGCGCAACGGCTGCCGCCCGTCGACCAGTGCCACATAGGGCGCGACATCGTCGTAGGTGGCCAGGAACGCCTCCGGCGCCAGTGGCTCACCGTCCACCCGGATCCGCTCGGCGACATTGGACAGGTGCGGGCTGGTGAACAGCCCGGTGCGCAGGCCGCGGGCGCGCAGCAGCGCCTCGACCATGCGGGCGGCCGAGGTCTTGCCGTTGGTGCCGGTGAGGTGGATCACCGGGCAGGCCCGCTGCGGGTCACCGAGGAGTGTGGCGAGCGCGCTGATCCGGTCCAGCGACGGCTCGATCGTGTGCTCGGGACGGCGCGAGAAGATCTCCCGCTCCACCTCGCGCAGCCGCCGTGCCAGGGCGGGGTCGTGCGGCGGTGCCCCGCCGGTCAAGACCCCTGCCCGGGCGCCACGCCGCTGGCACTGCTGGCTTCTGAGCCCCCCGCACCGGCGCCGAGCGCCGCCAGGCGGCCAGCCAGCCNNAGCTTGCGTTCGGCCTGGTCCGCTTCTTTACGGGCGGCGGCCAGGTCCTTCTCCATCCGGCGGCGTTCGGCGGCCACGTCGATCGCGGCGGCCGTGTCCACCTCCACCGTGACCCCCTCGGCGTGCAGGGACGCGGTCGGCGTGAAACCCTCGCCGGCCGGGGTGAGGCGCAGCAGCGCACGGATGGCCTCCTCGTGCGCGGCCAGCGGGGTCCCGCCGATCCCGGCCAGCACGGCGNNGCAGCCGCAGCAGCCGGTCGAGGACGTACCCGAGCACCTCGCGGGTGGTCTGCGCGGCCGGGGTGGACAGGGCGGCCTTGGCCAGTTCCAGGTACCAGTCGCAGACCTCGTCCCAGGCGAAGTGGTACAGCAGTTCACAGACCTTGCCGAACTCGTAGGCCTCGTAGAGGGCGTCCACCTCGGCGGTGACCGCCGCCAGCCGGGACAGGACCCACCGGTCCGCGGTGGACAGGGCCGCCGCCGCTGGCAGGGCGCCCGGCACCTGGGCCCCATTCAGCAGCGCGAACCTGGAGGCATTCCAGAGCTTGTTGCAGAAGTTCCTGGCGCCAGTCACCCATTCCTCGCTGACCGCCACGTCACCGCCCGGGCTGGCGCCGCGGGCCAGGGTGAACCGGGTCGCGTCGGCCCCGAACCGGCCGATCCAGTCCAGCGGGTCCACGGTGTTGCCGCGCGACTTGGACATCTTGCGGCCGTGTGCGTCACGGACCAGGCCGTGCAGGGCCACGGCGCGGAACGGCACCGCGTCGGCCGGGTCGCGATCGCGCATCGCGTACAGGCCGAACATCATCATCCGGGCGACCCAGAAGAACAGGATGTCGTAGCCGGTGACCAGGACCGAGGTCGGGTAGAAGCGCCGCAGGTCACCGGTGTCGTCAGGCCAGCCCAGGGTGGAGAACGGCCACAGCGCGGAGGAGAACCAGGTGTCGAGCACGTCGGGGTCCTGCCGCCAGCCGTCGCCGGGCGGGGGCTCCTCGCCCGGGCCGACGCAGCGGACCTCGCCGCCGGGGCCGTACCAGACCGGGATCCGGTGCCCCCACCACAACTGGCGGCTGATGCACCAGTCGTGCATGTCGTCCACCCAGTCGAAGTAGCGGGCGGCCAGCTCGGGCGGGTGGATGCGGACCCGGCCGTCCCGCACCGCGTCGCCGGCCGCCTTGGCCAGCGGCTCGACCTTGACGAACCACTGCAGCGAGAGCCGGGGCTCCACGATCGTGCCGCACCGGCTGCAGTGCCCGACCGCGTGCACGTACGGGCGGACCTCGGCAGCGATCCGCCGCTGCTCGCGCAGCGCGGCCACGACCGCCGGGCGGGCCTCGAACCGGTCCAGGCCCTCGAACGGCCCGGGCACGGTGATCACGCCGCGCTCATCCATGATGGTCAGGCTGGGCAGGTTGTGCCTGCGGCCGATCTCGAAGTCATCGGGGTCGTGCGCCGGGGTGACCTTCACCGCGCCGGTGCCGAACTCGGGGTCCACATGCGGGTCGGCCACCACCGGGATGCGCCGGCCCGACAACGGCAGTTCGACGTCCCTGCCGGCCAGGTGGGCGTAGCGGGGGTCGTCGGGATGGACGGCGACCGCCGTGTCGCCCAGCATCGTCTCCGCCCGGGTGGTGGCGACCACGACCGTGTCCGCGCCGTCGCCGTAGCGGATGGAGACCAGTTCGCCGTCCTCGTCGCTGTGCTCGACCTCGATGTCGGACAGGGCGGTCAGGCAGCGCGGGCACCAGTTGATGATCCGTTCCGCCCGGTAGATGAGGCCGTCGTCGAACAAGTGCCTGAAAATGGTCTGGACGGCCCGGGACAGGCCCTCGTCCATGGTGAAGCGCTCACGGGACCAGTCCACGCTGTCGCCGAGCCGGCGCATCTGGCCCAGGATCTTCCCGCCGGATTCGGCCTTCCACTGCCAGACCCGCTCGACGAACGCCTCCCGGCCCAGGTCGTACCGGCTCAGGCCCTCCTTGGCGAGTTCCCGCTCGACCACGTTCTGGGTGGCGATGCCGGCGTGGTCGGTGCCCGGCTGCCAC
>DPMS01000456.1 GCA_003541285.1 Actinomycetota bacterium | reverse complement strand
CCGCCCGGACCGCCGCCCGGCGCGCTGAGCACCAGGCGCAGGTCACCCCTTGACAGCATGGCGAAGGCCGGGGCGGGATGCATCACCTCGGTAAAGCCCAGGTTCCCGCAATAGAACGCGATCGCCGCATCGACATCGTCGACGATGTAACGGACGCTAACGGTGGCCATGGGTGTACCTCCATACGGCTGGAACTGCGCCGCTTCCATGGTCAAGCCAGATCGGTACCACGACCTCCGGCATGACCGCGCCGGGTCTCCATGGCACCCATCATGCTCTCGTCATCCCGCCGGGCCAACGACGACGCGCGCCCGGTGGAGGCCGCCGTGACCTTCTCCGGGACCTTCTTCCCTGCCGGGTACGGCTCGCGGTGCGATGCTGCGAATCAGCCGGGGACGGCTGGCGAGGTCCGGCTGGATGCCTCCGGCGGAGGAGGGCACCATGACCAGCCCGGTATCTGATGTGAAGCCGGGATCTCCCCGGTGGCGCCGGGTCGGCGTGATCGTGGGCGTGGCGATTGCCGTGGTGGCAGGCGCCGCGATTGTGGTGGGGATCCTGACCGTAGGGGGACTGACCCGGCAGGTGCCGCGGTTCCAGTCCCTGGCTGAGCACCCCGACAGTTCGCTGCGGGGCACCGTTGCCTACTTCGCCGACCAGACCCGATGCGTCCGGGTCGTGGCGGCAGCCGGCCGGCCTGTCAAAACCGTGTACTGCCTGCCGAAGATGGACGTGCCGAAGGCGGTCAAGGAGGGCAAGGAGATCGGTCCCCAGCTCGTCTGGCTGCCCGACGGCAGGCTCCGGGTGACCATGTTCCGCATGACCCCTCCCCCGAAGCCTGGAGCGGCGCCAGGGCTGCACCCGGGATGGCAGAAGATCGTCGACGTGCGCACGGGGAAGATCGAGGACGTTCCCGCGGCCGACGTCCCCTCCCAGCCGAACCGGCAGACCCACCCGATGGTCAGCCCCAGTGGCCAGCGGATCAGCTGGACGTCGGACAATGGCCGGGTCAAGGTCATGCTCACCGACCGCAACGGGCCGTCCCGGACCCTGCTGTCGGCCCAGGGCCCCGGGGAATACACCTACGGGCTGGGAGCCGTGTTCTGGGCGCCGAACTGGCAGTGGATCGCCGCCGATGACGGCCGGATCCTGATCATCACCATCGGCCACCCCCCGGTGACCCGGGTGCTCACCACCGAGAGCAGCCAAGGTGCATTCGACGCGGGCCTCGCGCGGTTCGCCCTGACCGGCGCCAGCATCCTGACACCCGCCAGGTGACTGCTACTGCAGGCTTTGCTGCCCTGATTCGTATTTGAACGAGATCTGAAGCCTGGTGCGGTAGGTGATCGCCCCGCCCTCATCGAGATGTATGTCCTGCTCAACAACCTCGGCGACCCGGATATCGCGAATCGTCTGGCCCGCGGTCCTTACCGCTTCAGCGGCGGCGTCCTCCCACGAAGTGCTGCTGGTCCCGATGATGTCGATCACCTTGTACACACTCATGACGTCTCCTTTGACGGTTCCTCGAGCATATGACGACACCACGGAGCAGCGGCCCAACGGGCAGGTCCGTGCCGGGGCCCACGACCAGGGCGTGAGAATTCAGGTCAGCTTGTTCTTGGATTCAAGCAGGGCTTTGCGGAGGTCGTTAAAGGCATTCTCGAGGCCGGTGCGTACCGTGTCCGCCACTGTGGACGCCGTCGAGATCGTGTCCTCGAATTGCCGTCGGGTGTCGGCCCACCTACTGCGCAGCTGGTCCATCAGCGCCGTCAGTCTGTCGCTGGTCTCCATCGCGCCGAGGTGCATCTGGACCTCGAGATCCTCGATGCGCCCCTGCCACTGGTCGATCTGAGCCTTGGTCAGCTGCCTGTGCAACTCGGCCTGCTTGGCCTGGAGCTTGTCGATCTGGGCTTCCAGCTTCGCGATACGCTCTTCCGTCGTCATTCATCGAGCGTCCCCTGCCGAACTGGGGCGTGGCCAGAGGCCAAGGTCCCACATCCATGCGGGCCAGCGAACACTGGGCCGGGGTCAGATGGCCTGCTGACAGAATCCAGCAGCCGACGTCTGCTGTACGTGACGCTCAACCCGGCATTGCATAGGGAGAAGATCATCGATGAGCACAGATTATGTCCATGGATATTCTGCTAAGGAGAGCGCCCGGCTCGTCGATCAAGCCACCACACTGACCGAACTTCTGCACGCCGATACCTTCTATGCTCCGGGCAGCCTGGTGCTGGAGGCTGGCTGCGGGGTTGGTGCGCAGACTGTCATCCTCGCCCATAACAGCCCCCGGGCGGCCTTCGTCTCCATTGACATCTCCGGGGAGTCGCTGACCCAGGCACGGCGGCAGGTACGAGCGGCAGGCTTTGCCAACGTAACCTTCCAGCGAGCCAGCATCTTCGGCCTGCCCTTCGCACCGGCCTGTTTCGACCACATCTTCGTGTGTTTCGTCCTGGAACATCTGACCGACCCCGCCGGGGCACTGCAGGCGCTGATGACACTGCTAAAACCTGGTGGTTCGATCACTGTCATCGAGGGCGATCACGGCTCGGCGTATTTCCACCCCGACAGCGGCCACGCCCGCCNNCCGCGATGTCGCCGTGTCTCCCCGCATGGTCTACGCCGATGCCAGCAGGCCGGCCTTGGTCGATGGCTTCACGCGCAAGACCTTCACCGCCATGGTCGAAGGAGCCGGCGAGCAGGCTGTCGGCCAGGGGCTGATGGATGAGGCGAGCTGGGCAGCTGGGATCAAGGATCTGTACCGGGCGGCGGAAGGCGACGGGACGTTCTGTTACACGTTCTTCAAGGCTGTCGGGCTGAGGTAGGAGATGCCGAAGAAGACACACAAGGTGTACTGATAGCCGATGGATCCAATGGTTCTCAGGGAATGCCATGCCTGGTGGTATCTGTGGTCACGGACGATAAGCCGCTCAAGCTGGGCGCGCTCATCTGCTGCGATAGCCAGCACGGAGTCGTTGAGCAGGCTGATGACCTGGCCGGTCGAGGCAGCAGCGTCCACTCGCCATCAAGGGCGCGGCCCAGTTCCGTCGCGACCAGCCGCTCGCCCTCCAACCCCGGAACCAGGTATCATGTCGAGTATGATACTGGGTATATGATCTGGACCTGGCTCTCTGAGCAGCAAATCTCCCCGGCTACCTGGTCTCCCATCGCAGCACGGACGGAAAGGACAAGGCTGGTCGCCGCGGCCGCGCACAAGAGGCCGGGCTGGTTCACCACCGGCCCCGGCCCTGCACCCTGCGATGGCGGGCAAACGCGAAATGTATCGTATGTGGGTCGAAAAGGGATTGGCGCCAGCGCACGCAGATCATTATCGAGGCACTGGGCCGGCTAACGGCTTACCCCCACGGAGAGAAGGAGTCGGGATGGCTGGCGATCTGAGCTGGGTACCGCCGGGGGTCGACACCCACCGGGCGAACGTCGCCCGGGTCTACGACTACTGGCTGGGCGGCAGCCACAACTTCCTTGCCGACCAGGACGTAGGCCGGGCGATCGCCGCGGTCGAGCCCAACATGCGGGCGATTGCCCGCGCCAACCGCGCTTTCCTCGGCAGGGCGGTGCAGTTCCTGGCGGCGGCCGGCATCCGCCAGTTCCTGGATATCGGCTCTGGCATACCCACCCAGGGCAACGTGCACGAGATCGCTCAGCGAGCCGACCCGGCAGCCCGGGTCGTTTACGTCGACATCGACCCGGTCGCGATCGCGCACAGCAAGGCCATCCTGGCGGGGAACGAGAACGCCACGGTAATCGAGGGCGACCTGCGCGACCCGGAGACGATCCTCACCCACGACATCAGCCGGCGCCTGATCGACTTCAGCCAGCCGACCGGGTTGCTGCTCATGGTGGTCCTGCATTTCATCGCCGACGCGGAAGACCCCTGGCGCATCCTGGCCACGCTGCGCGATGCGCTCGCGCCCGGCAGCTACCTCGTGCTGGGCCACGCCACCTATGAGGGCAAACCGGAGATAGCACACGCCACCGAGACGGTGTACAACCGCGGCGTCTCCACCCAGCTGCACTTGCGCCCGCGCGCGGAGATCCTGCGTTTCTTCGACGGTTTCGAGCTGGTAGACCCCGGCCTTGTCTACGTTCCGCTCTGGCGGCCAGCCTCGCCCGCCGACGTGCCCGGCGACTCCCATTCGTTCCAGTGCCTGGTGGGCGTTGCCCGCCGCTGATACCGGCTGCCTGCCCGCGGAACGGGGCCTCGTCGTTGGCCGGAGACAGCCGGCAAAGTCGGGCCACCCCGCCGGCGGGTCTGGTCAGCATGTGAGGACGGCGGACAGCGCCAGGGGCCGGACCAGGCGGGAGCGTCAGCGGGCGGCCGCGAGGGCACCGGCCACAGCGTCGGCGTACCGCGTGAGAGCGGCACCGGACGGCTCGTAGCTGGGGTTCACCTCGGTGAGCACGGCTGCCCGGAGCTGGGGAGCCTGGTAGAAGGCGGTCAGTATCCCGGCAGCCACAGTGAGCGGTACCCCAGTGCCGTAGTGCGGGAAGTCGGCCAGCGGGAGGTCACGCGAATCCACGGCGTCAACATCGAAGTGCACAACGATGCTGCCGGCAACTGAAGTGAGGGCCGCCAGTGCGCTGGCGGCACATCCTGACGGATCCGAGCGCACCTGCCAGTCAGGGAAGCGCGCCAGGCCGGGATGCTCGCTCAGCACGCTGCCCCGGTGAGTCTCCGGGTCCGTCTCGTCGTAGCCGAACAGCACGAGCCGGCTGTCGGCCAGCATCGGGAAGCGCGAGCCAAGCCGGGCCAGCGCGTTGTCGGTGAGCCCGAGCAGGTGGGCGATTCCCATCGCGTCCAGGACACCACTGGAGGTGGTCCGCGGGGTAGCCAGATCGGCGTCGCCGTCGAAGTACAGCAGCCCGGCGTCAGGATCATGGCGCTGGACGCCCGCCATCACCCCCAGCGTGATCGTGCAGTCACCGCCGAGCACGACCGGCAGCCGCCCATCGGCGAGGGTCTGCGCGACCGCGTCAGCAATCGCCCCCGCGACCCTGACCACAGCCGGCAGGTTGCGGGCGGTGGCGCCGGCCGCGTCAGGCGTGAAGACTGAGCCGGCCACATCACCAAGATCGGCAACACCGACGCCGGCGGCCTCCAGCCGGGTGATGAAACCGGCGGCGCGCAACGCAGCCGGAGCGCGATCCTGCCCGGCATGATGAGACCCAGCGCTGGTGGCCGCGCCGATGATCGTGACCTGGCGCTCTGGCACCGCGACCTCCTTCGGTCAGCCGTGGCGGGCGCTGAGGACGATTCCGGAGCCGTGATCGAGTTCGGTCGAGGTGAGCAGCGGGCTGGTCAGCAGGGTCCGCCGCACCTCACCCTGTCTGACGCGCTGCTCGCTTGTCCATTCCGCAGTGGGGGTCATGTCGTCGACGATGAGCAGGCCGTTCGCGCGGACGACGTCGCGCTCGTGCCACTCGTTCTGGAGCCCCTGCTGCTCCCGATCGAGGACCGCGTCGGCGTAGCCGTCCGGTGTGCTGAGCGCGAGTCCCTGCGCGCGCGCCACGACGAGCGTCGCGACCTGCGACTCGAAGCGCGCTGCCTCGCCGACGTTCCCGCTCGTCACGTTCTTCCACCCCCGCGGCACCGTGAGGTCGAAGCCGACCTGCTCGAAGCGCTCGCCGGTGGCGGGTGGCGCCGCGAGCACCGGTACGAGGTCGGGCTGGATCGTGTAGGTGACGAACCGCAGCCGTGAGACCTGGTCGGAGAGCACGAACGCGCCGGACGCGAGCACGATGACCAGCGTCACCGCGGCGAGCGCAGGCGGCAGGATGCCGCGGAGATTCAGGACGATACCGGCGAGGACGCGCGCGACGAGCAGGGTGAGCCACGCCGCGATGACGAGCGCGACGGTCTTCGCCCCGACGAGGTCGGGCGCGACGAGGAGCAGCAGCATCGGCAAGGGGAAGATGAGCAGCGGCGCGAGCGCGAACGTGAGGCCGGTGAACACCTGGTCGAGCGCACCGCGCCGTTTCAGCAGACGGAGCACGAGGCTCGCGAGCCACGCGACGATCGCCGCCGCGATGGCGAAGCGGATCCCGAGGACGAACGCGTCGGTGAGGAGCTGCGCGACGAACGCGTAGGCGGCGAAGCCCTTCGACGCGAGGACGAGAATGTCCGTGCCGAGCGAGAACGTGATGCCCGCGGTGATCGCGACGAGCACGCCCGCGATTCCGTAGTGCTCGCGCGCGAGCGTGCGCGCGAAATCGAATGGATGGAGCACCGACCGGACGACCTCGCCGCGGAACCAGCCGAGCTCGCCGGTGGTGTCCATCTCCCTCACGGTACGAAAAAGCGGCTCCCGCGTCCGGGAGCCGCTTTGTGTTCGCTGGACACTCGTCCTTCGGTGCCGATGACGTCAGGCCTCACTTCTGGCCTCGATGTGGCGGGCACGCTATGGAAGCGGCCGTCGTCCACTCGTTCAGCCTCGGCACTCTCGGGTCGGGCCCCCTTCCGTCGGGGGCGTCTTCAATCGACCTGTAGGACTCCGAACACCTTGTGCAACCGAACCATGACACCTCCTGCGCATTGGTGGTGGTCAGGTTTTGCTCCGTTCCGCGGAACACCCCCGTTGTACACCCGTCGACGGAGGCGGAGTCAAGAGGCAAACCGATTACAGCAACCACATGAGAAATCTGGTAGCGAGCGGATGACCGAGCCTACCGTTTACGCAGCATTTCCCTCATCGACGCCGGGACGTGGCGCACGTCCGGCCACCACGATTCGTCCTCGTCCGCGCCGGCCGCGACCGCCGCCTCGACGAGCAACGCCACGGCCGCACGCAGATCCGAGAGACGGACGACCTCGGGGACGAAGTGGTCCGCATCCGTGGTGTTGTGATAGCCGACGTTCGGCAGCGCGATCGCGGTGGTCGTCCATCCCATGCGCACGAACGTCGACGACTCGCACGT
>DPMS01000453.1 GCA_003541285.1 Actinomycetota bacterium | reverse complement strand
CCCGCCCGGCAGGACCGTGCGGGTCACGGTGTCATCGCTGGCCAGCGGAACCCCGGTCACTGCTCGCGGCGCCGGCGCTCGCGGTGGCGGGTGCGGTGCCCATCACCGTCCCCGCCATGACCGCCATCGCCATGGTGCTCATCCTGGGGGCCGCTGGGCCGGTCGTGGGAGCGGCGCTCGCCAGCGTCCGCTGACTCGCCGGCCGCGGCCTCCCGCTCAACGACCTCCACCGGGACCAGCGACAGCTTGCCGCGGTCGTCCACCTCGCGGATCTCCACCTGGATCTTGTCGCCGACCTTGATCACATCGTCGACGTTCTCGATCCGGGCGCCACCGCGCAGCTTGCGGATCTGCGTAATGTGCAGCAGGCCGTCCTTGCCGGGAAGCAGCGAGACAAAAGCGCCGAACGTGGTCGTCTTCACCACGGTGCCGAGGAAGCGCTCCCCCACCTCCGGGATGTGCGGGTTGGCGATCGCATTGATCGTGGCCCGCGCCGCCTCGGCGGAAGGACCGTCGGTGGCGCCGATGTAGATGGTGCCGTCGTCCTCGATGGTGATCTCGGCGCCGGTGTCCTCCTGGATAGAGTTGATCATCTTCCCCTTGGGGCCGATCACCTCGCCGATCTTGTCCACGGGGACCTTGATGGTGATGATCCGTGGCGCGTGCGGGCTCATCTCGCCCGGGGCGTCGATCGCTTCCCGCATGACGCTCAGGATCGTGAGCCGGGCGGCCCGCGCCTGCTTGAGCGCAGCGCCCAGCACGGAGGCTGGAATGCCGTCCAGCTTGGTGTCCAGCTGCAGCGCGGTGATCACCTCGGTGGTGCCGGCCACCTTGAAGTCCATGTCACCGAAAGCGTCCTCGGCGCCGAGGATGTCGGTCAGCGTCACATACTGCCCACCCTCGTGGATCAGGCCCATGGCGATACCGGCGACCATGTCCTTGAGCGGCACACCTGCGTCCATGAGCGCCATGGTGGAGGCACACACCGACCCCATCGAGGTGGAGCCGTTCGAGCCGATCGCCTCCGAGACCTGCCGGATGGCGTAGGGGAACTCCTCCCGCGTTGGCAGCACCGGGATCAGTGCCCGCTCGGCGAGTGCGCCATGGCCGATCTCCCGCCGCTTCGGCGAGCCGACCCGGCCCGTCTCCCCGGTCGAGTAGGGCGGCATGTTGTAGTTGTGCATGTACCGCTTGGTCCGCTCCGGGTTGAGCGTGTCGATCATCTGCTCCATCCGGAGCATGTTCAGCGTGGTGACACCCAGGACCTGCGTCTCGCCGCGCTCGAACAGCGCTGAGCCGTGCACCCGCGGGAGCACATGCGCTTCCGCGGACAGCTGGCGGATGTCGGCGAGGCCACGGCCGTCGATGCGCACACCCTCACTGATGATCCGCTCCCGGACCAGCTTCTTGGTGAGCGAGCGGTAGGCGGCGCTGATCTCCTTCTCACGACCCTCGAACTGGCTCGCGAGCTGCTCGGCGCCCAGGGCCTTGACCCGGTCGGTCTCGGCCTCCCGGTCCTGCTTGCCGGCGATGGTCAGCGCCTTGGCCAGCTCATCGCTGACCGCTGCGGCGAGCGCGTCGTAGACGTCCTGGCCGTAGTCAGCGAAGACCGGGTAGTCGGCGGTCTCCTTCGCGGCGTGCGCGGCGACCTGCTGCTGGGCCTCGCACAGCGCCTTGATGAACGGCTTGGCCGCCTCCAGGCCCTCGGCCACCGTCTCCTCGGCCGGGGGGACGGCACCGCTGGTGGAGTCGGCAAGCAGCGCAAGGGTGCGCGGGGTGGACTCCGCCTCCACCATCATGATGGCGACGTCGCCGTCGTCGAGCACCCGGCCCGCGACCACCATGTCGAAGGTGGCGTCCTCCAGTTGCGGGTGGGTGGGGAAGGCCACCCACTGGCCCTTGATCAGGGCGACCCGTACCCCTCCGATCGGCCCGGAGAACGGCAGTCCGGCGAGCTGGGTGGACAGGGAGGCGGCGTTGATCGCCACCACGTCATACAGGTGTTCCGGATGCAGCGCCATGATCGTCTCGACGATCTGGACCTCGTTGCGCAGGCCCTTCACGAACGAGGGCCGCAGCGGCCGGTCGATCAGACGGCAGGTCAGGATGGCGTCCTCGGACGGCCGGCCCTCCCGGCGGAAGAACGATCCGGGAATGCGGCCCGCCGCATACATCCGCTCTTCGACATCCACCGTCAGCGGGAAGAAGTCCAGTCCTTCCTTGGGCTGCCTGGATGCCGTGGTGGCCGACAGCACCATGGTCTCCTCGTCGAGGAAGACGACGGCGGAGCCGTTGGCCTGACGGGCAAGACGGCCCGCCTCAAATCTGATCGTGACAGTGCCGAAGGCGCCATTGTCAATGATGGCTTCGGCGGTATGCACACCCTGCACGGGTGAGACCTCCTTGGATGAGGTCCCGCCCCCGGCATCACAGGTGACGCGCCGGCCGTGTGGCCGGGCTTGGCGGCCGGCCGGTCTTCGATCGAAGTCCTCGGTTCGGGTACGTGACGCGGACGGCGCCCGCCCCCGACCCGAGAACCACTACCGAGGACCGGCCCAGGTGCCCTGTGCGCCCCCGAACCGGGTCCGCGGGACGTTGTGTTCTCGAGTTCTGTTACCGACCCTACCTGCGCAGGCCCAGCTTTCCGATGAGCGCACGGTAGCGCTCGATGTCCTTGCGCGCGAGGTACTGCAGCAGCCGGCGGCGACGGCCGACAAGAAGCAGCAGACCACGGCGGCTGTGGTGATCGTGCTTGTGCACCTTGAGGTGCTCGGTCAGGTCGTTGATCCGCCGTGTCAGCAGTGCGACCTGGACTTCCGGCGAACCGGTGTCACCCTCACTGGTCGCGTGCCCGGCGATGATCTCCGTCTTCACGGCTGTGTCCAGCGGCACGTGGGATTCCTATCTTTCTGTCCGGTCATCGGGGTACCCGGACGGACGATCAGATCGAACCCATCCGGGCCTGGGGCCCATCGTGAGGCGCAGTGCTACGTGAGCCCCCCAGTCAGCCGCCTGAGGGCACAGCTGACCCGGCCGGCACTGCCGACCGCAACTCACGGTATCACGTCCGTGACCGCCACCGGGCCCGCTCAGCTGGAGCTTCCCGGGCGAAGGTCCCGCGAATCGGGGCGCAATGCCTCTGAGCATGGCTTCGCGGGCACAGGAGCATGAAAACAACCCGGCAGCAGAACCGCTCGCCCGGGTGAGGGTCAACCAGGAGATAGCCATGAAGACACGCCCGGACCTCGGGGAACTCGGCCTCAACGCTGGCAAGAAGGCCCGCCTGCACCGGATCTTGTTCCAGCATGGCCTGCGCAACGGGACCGCGCTCTTCCTCCCCTACGACCAGGGGCTGGAGCATGGACCGCGCGACTTCTTCGCCAACCCGGCGGCCGGCGACCCGCGGTACATCATGCGGCTGGCGCTGGAAGGCGGCTTCAACGGCATCGCCATCCAGATCGGTCTGGCCGAGAAGTTCTACTGGGACTACGCGGGTGAAGTCCCGCTCATTCTCAAGCTCAACGGCAAGACCGACATACCGTCAGATGCGAGCGCGCTGTCCCCGGTGCACGCGTGCGTCGCCGACGCGGTCCGGCTGGGCGCCGACGCGGTCGGGTACACGATGTATGTGGGGACCCCGGCCGCGGAAACCGACTTCGAGCAGTACCGCCGGATCCGCGAGGATGCGCAGCGGCTGGGCATGCCACTCATCGTGTGGGCATACCCGCGTGGGTCCGCGATCGAGGCCAAGGGCGGCAAGGATTCCTTCTATGCCGTGGACTATGCAGCCAGGACGGCTAGCGAACTGGGCGCGGATGTCGTGAAAGTGAACTTCCCCCACCCGGAGAAGCAGGCCGGAGTCAAAGAGCAGTACGTGGGCGAGTTCTCCGCGCAGCACGCGATCGACGCGGTGGTGCGGTCCGCGAACCGGACCCTGGTGCTGGTGTCCGGCGGTGAGCGGGCCGGCGATGACGCCATGGCGGAGAAGGCCCGCCAGTCCCTGGAGGCCGGCGCCACCGGCCTGATCTTCGGCCGTAACGTCTGGCAACGCGAGCACGACGAATCCCTTAGCTTCGTAGCCCGCCTCCGGGACATCCTCGCGAAATATCCGGGCAACGGCGGCGGCTGACAGACCTGGCCGCAGCGGCGCTCACTGACGCATGACCGGGTCAGCCAGAGCTGGCGGACCTGCGGCCCGGTTATGCCGGCTTGGCGAGCCGGTCGAGGATCTCCCGCACATCTGGCCATGCCCGGCCAGCATCTGGCCGTGCCCCTCCAGCACCTCACCCTGCCGGTCCAGCCGCTGCCTCGCCCTAGCGGGCAGAACCCATCGTGAGTGCCCGCGCCTGGTCCACGTCGCGGTGCATCTGCTCGGCGAGAGCCTCGGCGGAGCCAAACCGTTCCATGCCGCGCAGCCGTGCGGCGAAGTCCACCGCCACGTGCGCACCGTACAGTTCGAGGTCGTCCCGGTCGAGCGCATACGCCTCGACGACCCGGTCCCGCCCGCCGAAGGTCGGGTTGGTGCCGACGGAGAGGGCCGCCGGCCAGCGGGCCACCTCGTGCCCGTCCTCCCCCAGGACAGCCAGCCAGCCGGCGTAGACGCCATCGGCGGGAATGGCTGTGTGCGGGAACGTCGCCAGATTGGCGGTGGGAAAGCCGAGCGCCTTCCCGCGGCGATGCCCTGGCACGACCACACCTTCCACCCGGTGCATCCGCCCGAGATAGTCCGCCGCGCCGGCCACATCCCCGGCGGCCAGCTTCTGCCGGATGTCACTGGAGGAAACGGTGATCCCGTCGTCGGCCAGCAACGGCAGACCTTCGGCGGTGAAGTCGTACTTCTCGCCGAGCTCAGCCAGGAGCGCCACGTCACCCGCCGCCCGGTGCCCGAAGGTGAAGTTCTCCCCGACCACCACGGCTGCCGTGTGCAGGCGGTCAACCAGCACCTCGTGCACGAACTCTTCCGGCCCCAGCCGGGAGAACTCAAGGGTGAACGGCAGCAGAAGGACCGCATCGGCACCCTGCCCGTCGAGCAGTTCCGCGCGCCGGTCAGGAGTGCACAGCAGCGTCGGGTGCGAACCCGGGCGGATCACCTCAGCGGGGTGCGGGTCGAACGTGATCACGACCATGGGCAGCTCAAGGCTGGCGGCCGTGCCCGCCGTGCGGGCAATGATGCGCTGGTGGCCCCGGTGCACACCATCGAACACCCCGATGGTGACAACCGACCTGCCCCAGTCACCCGGCACCTCGTCCAGGCCGTACCAGCGGTACACGTCCATGCTCCTCTTTCTCACAGCACCCGTGCGTGGCGTGCCCAGGGTCCCTGCCCAAGCCTGCCATGCAGCCCGGGGTGGGCGTGCCTGGCCAGGGGTCAGGGCACGAACACGGCCAGTGGCCTGGCCCGGCCGTTCTGCTCGGCCACGAGCGCAACCAGTGTTCCGTCCGGGCTCAGCGCGGCGACCGGTCCTTTCCCGGCGCCGGTCGCGGGCAGGCTCGCCCCGTGCGAGAGGGAGTCCGTCTCAGCCTCGGTCAGAATCCTGACAGGGAAGGCCGCTGACGCCGCCTCCGCCAGCGGTATCACCCGCAGGCTGGCCGCGAGCTCGTCCAGGGTGCGGGCATCAGTGAGCCGGTAAGGCCCCACCCGGGTGCGCCTCAGCATGGTGAGGTGCCCGCCCACGCCGAGCTTCTCCCCCAGGTCACGGGCGAGCGCCCGGATGTATGTCCCGCTGGAGCAGCGCACGGCCGCGGTGACATCCAGCAGGTCACCGGCCGGGCGCGGATCAGAGACGGCGAACTCGTGCACGGTCACGGCCCGCGCCGTCAGTACTGGCGTCTCGCCGCGGCGGGCCAGCCGATAGGCGCGCTGGCCGCCCACCTTGATGGCGCTGGTGGCGGGTGGAACCTGCTGGATCTGGCCGGTGAGCGACGCCGCGGCGGCAGCCACCTGGTCCAGGGCCAGGCCACTGGCCGCCGCGCCCGGTATCACTGATCCCTGCGCGTCGCCGGTGTCGGTCGCCTGGCCGAGCCGGATCGTTGCCAGGTACTCCTTCTCGGTCAGTGCCAGATGGCCAAGAAGGCGGGTCGCCTTCTCCACGCCGACCACCAGCACCCCGGTCGCCATGGGGTCCAGGGTGCCAGCGTGCCCGACCCGGCGGGTCCCCGCCAGGCGGCGGATCCTGGCCACCACGTCGTGGGATGTCCACCCAGAGGGCTTGTCGACGATGACCAGCCCGCTGACAGCGGTCACCGGCGCAGGTCGCCCTTGCCCCGGCCCGGGGCCACACCTCGCACCCGGCCTGGCTCCGCGTCCTCGTCCTCGTCGCCGTCTTCTTCCCCGGCACCGCCCGGCGCCCGGTAGGGATCGGGGTCGCCGGCCGGCTGGGCACCTTCCCGCACCACGGCCAGCGCCGCGTCCGCGGCCTTGGCCCGGGCCACCAGGTCTTCCATGTGCCGGGCGCCCTCGGGCACGGTGTCACGGACGAACGTGAGGGAGGGGGTGTGCCGCAGCCCGGTCTGGCGGCCCACCTCGGAGCGGATCAGGCCGGTGGCGCTGGCGAGGGCAGCCGCGGTGCCTGCCTGCTCCTCGGCAGAGCCGTACACCGTGTAGTAAACGGTTGCTTCGCGCAGGTCATTGGTGAGCCGTGCCTCGGTGACCGTCACGAAGCCGAGCCGGGGGTCCTTGACCCGCCGTTCCAGCATCTCGGCCACGATCTGGGCGATCCGGTCGGCGAGCTTACGTGCTCGCGCTGCGTCCATGGCCCTCTCACTCCTCCTCGCTGATCAGCCGGTGCCTCGCCGACAGCAACTCGATCTCGGGGCGCGCGGCGACCAGCCGCTCGCAGGCCTGGAGGACCTCGACGGCATGACCTGCCGTCGAGGCCACCACGGCCACGCCAATCTCCGCCCGCCGCAGGGTGTCCAGGCGGCCGGCCTCGGCCACCGCCACGCCAGGGTGGCGCCGCCGCACCTCGGCAATGACCGAGGCCACCGCCGACCGCTTCTGCTTCAGCGACCGCACGTCGCCGAGCAGGATGTCGAGTGTCAGCGCACCCACATACACGCCGGCCGCCCTGAGCACCGCCCGCCGGTCAAACCCGCGGCTTCTCCCGCATCTCGTAGGTCTCGATCACGTCCTCGACCTTGATGTCGCTGTACCCGACGCCGATGCCGCACTCGTAGCCCTCGCGGACCTCGGTCACGTCATCCTTGAACCGGCGCAGCGAGTCGACGGTCAGGCTCCCGGACACAACAACACCGTCGCGGACCAGGCGTGCCTTGCTGCCCCGGTTGATGGTGCCAGACCGGACGATGCAGCCGGCCACGTTGCCGATACGGGGTACCCGGAAGACCTCCCGGATCTCCGCCGTGCCGAGCTGGACCTCCTCGAACTCGGGCTTGAGCATGCCCTTGAGGGCCGCCTCGATCTCCTCGATCGCCTGGTAGATGACCGAGTAGTAGCGGATGTCCACGCCCTCACGCTGGGCGAGTTCACCCGCCCGGCCGGCCGGCCGGACGTTGAAGCCGACGATCACGGCGTCCGAGGCGATCGCCAGGTTGACGTCGTCCTGGGTGATCGCGCCCACTCCGCGCCCGATCACCCGCAGCAGCACGTCCTCGCCCACATCGATCTTGAGCAGGGCGTCCTCCAGGGCCTCGACCGACCCGGACACGTCACCCTTGATGATGAGCAGCAGTTCTTCCCGCTCACCGGACTTGAGCGCGGACTCCAGGTCCTCCAGCGTGACCCTGGGCCGGCGCTGGGCGAACATGGCGGTGCGCTCGCGCGCCTCCCGGCGCTCGGCGATCTGGCGCGCCATCCGGTCGTCGCTCACGACCAGGAAGCTGTCACCCGCACCAGGGACCGCGGTGAGCCCGAGCACCTGCACCGGACGCGACGGCGGCGCATCCGGCACCGGGTCGCCGTTCTCGTCGAGCAGCGCCCGGACCCGGCCGAACGCCTCGCCGCAGACGATCGAGTCGCCGACGTGCAGCGTGCCGCGCTGCACCAGCACGGTCGCCACCGGCCCGCGGCCCTTGTCCAGGTGCGCCTCGATCGCGACGCCCTGCCCGTCCTGCTTCGGGTTGGCCCGCAGGTCGAGTTCGGCGTCGGCGGTCAGGACGATCGCCTCAAGCAGGGAGTCCAGGCCAAGGCCTTGCTTCGCGGAGACGTCCACGAACAGGGTCGTGCCGCCGAACTCCTCGGCCACCAGGCCGTATTCGGTGAGCTGCGCCCGCACCCGGGACGGGTCGGCGCCCTCCTTGTCGATCTTGTTGACCGCNNGCCGATGTGCTGGGTGATGCCCCCCGCCTCCTTGGCCACCACGTTGGTGTGCCTGATGGCGTCGAGCAGCTTGGTCTTGCCGTGATCGACATGACCCATGACCGTCACCACCGGCGGGCGCGGCTGCAGGTCGGCGTCCTCGCCCTCGTCCTCACCGAACTCGATGTGGAACGACTCCAGCAGTTCCCGGTCCTCCTCCTCGGGGGAGACGACCTGGACGTTGTAGTTGAGCTCGGCGCCCAGCAGCTGCAAGGTCTCGTCATTCACCGACTGGGTGGCGGTGACCATCTCCCCGAGATGGAACAGGACCTGGACCAGGGACGCCGGGTTCACCCCGATCTTGTCGGCGAAATCGCTCAGCGAGGCGCCCCGCGAGAGCCGGATGGCCTGCCCGTTCCCGCGCGGGATCTGCACGCCGCCGATCGACGGCGCCTGCATGTTGTCGAACTCCTGGCGCCGCTGCTTCTTCGACTTGCGGCCACGCGAGGGACGGCCGCCGGGACGGCCGAACGCACCCTGGGTGCCAGTGCGGCCACGCCCGCCGGCGCCACCGGGACGGCCACCGCCGCCCGCAGGACGCGGGCCGGTGCCGCCAGCACGGGGACCAGCACCGACGCCAGGGCCACCGCGCCCGGGACCACCGGGACGGGCGGCGCCGGCGCCACCGGGGCCACCGCGCCCGGGACCACCAGGACCACCGCGTGCGGCACCGGGACGGGGCGGCATGTTGCTCGGGCTCGGCCGGGGCCCACCCGGGCGCGGCCCGCCGGGCCGCTGCATGTCAGCCGGGCTGGGACGGCCCTGGCCTGCCCCAGTGGGCCGCGGGCCACCCGGCCCGCCCGGCCGGGGAGCGCCGGGGCCGGCTGTGCCCGGGCCACCTGGTCCAGCCGGTCCAGACGGACCGGGCCGGGGGGCGCCGCGTGGCGCCAGTCCCATGCCGGTCGCCGAGGAACTGTACGGGTTGTTGCCGGGGCGCGGGCCGGTCCGGGGAGCACCCCGGCCACCGGGCCTGGGCGCACCTGGCCTGGGCGCACCCGGCCTGNNCCCGGCCTGGGCGCACCCGGCGGCGCCCCGCCGGGCCCACCTGTCCCTGCCGGGCTCGCCTGGCCCGGCCGCGGCCCCGGCCGTGGGCCCGCGGGACCGCGCTGGGATGGCGGTGGGGCCGGCCGCGCGGCCGGGGCCTCCGAGAACGACACCGGAACCGGGGGCGGCGGGGTAACGCTGGGGGCCGGTTCCCGGGCAGCTGCCTGCTCACCCGCAGCCGGGGCGGACGGGGCAGCCGACGGCGCCGCCGGCGCCGCCGGGGCAGCCGACGGCACGGCAGCAGCCGGTGCCTGCGGGACGGGGCCAGGCACGGGGGCCTTGTGGCTGCCGTTCTGCCTGTCCGCCGTAGCCACCGTCACGGCGGGTGCTTCCGCCTGCGGGCGGCCCTGAGGCTTGCGGGCCTGACCTGGTTTCGGCGCCTGCGCCGAGAACGCTTCTTTGAGCCTGCGGACGACCGGCGCCTCAATCGTTGAGGACGCCGAACGCACGAACTCGCCCATTTCCTGGAGCTTGGCCATCACGGC
Source organism: Actinomycetota bacterium (assembly GCA_003541285.1). Lineage (GTDB taxonomy): Bacteria > Actinomycetota > Actinomycetes > Streptosporangiales > Streptosporangiaceae > UBA9676. The sequence continues at coordinate 928 of DPMS01000453.1, read as the reverse complement.
CTTGCTCTCCACACCGAACTCCTTCGCGAGTTCGTATACCCGGACCTTCGCCACTGCGCTCCCTCTACTCGGTCCGGCCTTCACCGGACCCTGGTGGCGCCGACCCGGGCAGCGCGTGCTCCGGCCGGCGTCAGACTCTGCTGTTCATCGCCGCGTTCTCATCAGGCGCTCATCACGATCGGATCCTGCTTTCCCGGCAATGCCGTTCTTGTCGCTGCCCCGGCTGACTGACCCGGGCAGACCTGCACGGCGCTCCCCGCACCACTTGCGCCAGGTACTCCCCGAGTCGCCCGGTGACGGGCGGTCCCGGCAGGCGCAGCGCCCGGGCAAACGCCCGGCGCCGCTGTGCCTGATCGAAGCATTCCTGGCTCAGGTGCAGGTAGGCGCCGCGGCCATGCAACCGCGCCTGGGGATCGGGGATGACTTCGTCTCCCCGGCCCACCACACGCAGCAAGTCGGATTTGAACTCGCGACCCCTGCACCCGACGCATGTCCGGACCGCGGGTGCGGCCCGCGCCGGCCGCTGGGACCGTCTGACCATTCCGGACGTTAGCTTACCGCGCCGGAGCATCCGTGACGCCGCGGCCAGTAGGTGGAACACGCCGCTGGCCCCCGGTGTTCCCGGCGACAGCCTCGCCCCGGCGTTCGGTATCGGGGTGAATGTCGATCTTCCAGCCGGTCAGGCGATGGGCCAGCCTGGCGTTCTGCCCTTCCTTGCCAATCGCCAGCGACAGCTGGTAGTCGGGCACGATCACCTGCGCCACCCGGGCCTGAGCGTCCACAATGTCCACCCGGGATACCCGGGCCGGTGACAGCGCGTTGGCCACGAACTCGGCCGAGTCGTCCGAATAGTCCACGATGTCGATCTTCTCGCCGTGGAGTTCGGTCATCACGTTGCGGACCCGGCTGCCCATCGGGCCGATGCAGG
>DPMS01000644.1 GCA_003541285.1 Actinomycetota bacterium | reverse complement strand
GCTCCAAGATCAGCCGGATGGAGCTGGGACGGGTCAGCTTCAAGGAGCGCGATGTCGTCGACCTCCTTGATCTTTACGGCGTGGACGCGGACGAGGCCGCCACGCTGGTGGCACTTGCCCGGGAGGCCAATTCGCCCGGATGGTGGCACAAGTATGGCGACCTGCTGCCGGACTGGTTCCAGGTGTACGTGGGCCTGGAGGAGGCAGCATCCCTGATCCGGCTTTACGAAGTGCAGTTCGTCCCCGGACTGCTCCAGACGGCGGACTACGCCCGGGCGGTGGTGCGGCTCGGGCAGCCAGGAGCGCCACCCGAAGAGATAGAGCGCAGAGTGAGCCTGCGCATGGGCAGGCAGGAACTGCTCACCAAGCAGGGCGGCCCCCGGCTGTGGGCGGTCGTGGATGAGGCGGCACTGCGCCGCCCGATCGGCGGCAGGGAGGTGATGCGGGCACAGTTCGCGCAGCTGATCGAGGCCACGAAGGAGCCGAACATCACGCTCCAGGTGGTGCCCTTCTGGTCCGGTGGCCATGCCGCCGAGGCGGGAGCCTTCACGATCATGCGATTCCCGGAGCCCGACCTGCCGGACGTCGTCTATCTCGAGCAGCTCACCAGTGCCCTGTATCTGGATAAACGTGATGACGTTGAAAAATACACCGAGGTGATGGAACGCCTCAGTGTCGAAAGCGAGTCACCAGAACGTTCTGTTGATATCCTGAGTGGGATGCTTGAGGAAGTCTTGGGTGCATGAACACGTACAACGGAATGTCGGCCGCGGAACTGTCCGGGGCCGCTTGGCGGAAGAGCAGTATCAGCAACTCGCAGGGCGCCTGTGTCGAGGTGGCCAGGCTGGGGACCGGCGAGTTCGCTGTCCGCAACTCCCGGAACCCGGACGGCCCGGCCCTGATCTACACCCGGGCCGAAATCGAGGCGCTCATTGAAGGCGTCAAAAAGGGCGAATTCGACGATTTGCTCACCGGACTTGTTTCCTTACCAGGGAGCATATGCTGTCAAGCAGGATTTTCTGGGCGAATTGCTCGCCAAAGATGCGCAGGTGCGGATCTCCCCTGATCAGCTACCAGGTATTGCCGCGGCGGCAGCGCGATCGCTGACGCCGGTTCCCCGGAATCCGGCCGCCGTGCCAGGCACGGCGGCCGGCCCATGTCTGGCCGCGGTCGGCTCAGGCCGCGGCCGGCACGGGGCGCGGCCAGTGCTGGGCGCGGCCAGTGCCGGCCCTGGCGGTGGCCGGGGCGGTGGGCGGGGCGCGCTAGAGTCCGGCACAGGGCCCGGCCCGACGGAAGCTTCCCCTTGTTAGGTAACCCTAACCTTAGGGTATTCTGACCCGGCGTACTGTCCGGCTGGCGCCACTGTCCAGGGAGGATCCTTCGTGCCCGCAACCCAGATCGCCATCCTCGGAGCCGTCGCGGGCCTGACCATCTTCCTCGGCCTGCCGCTCGGGCGGGTGCGGGCCTCGATGCCACGTGTCAAGGCGTTCCTCAATGCACTCGCCATCGGGATCCTGATCTTCCTGCTCTGGGATGTGCTCAGCAACGCCTGGGAGCCTGCCAGCCGGGCTCTGGGACGTCACCAGTACACGCTGGCGCTGGCTGAGGGCGGCGTCATGCTGGGCTGCCTGGGTGCCGGGCTGATCGGGCTGGTGTACTTCGACCGGTGGATGAAGCGCCGGGCAGCGGCCATGCGGCCCGAGGGCCCCGGGGCTGCGACGGCGCGCCCGGCGGCGATTCCGTCGGGCGCCGACGCGGCCCGTGCCCGCGCGGCGAGCCTCTCGCTGCTCATCGCGGTCGGCATCGGGATGCACAACTTCGGTGAGGGGCTGGCCATCGGGACCTCCGCCGCGGCGGGCCGGCTGAGCCTGGCAGTGCTCCTTGTGATCGGCTTTGGCGCGCACAACGCGACCGAGGGCTTCGGCATNNTGCGCAACTAAAGTCCATGGGGTGATCCCAGGGCAGGACGCTGGTCTCCCGCCGCTCACCAGGCGGCTGCTGGGCTGGGAGATCGTCGTCGTCTTCGCCGTCTCGCTCGGCGGCAGCGCGCTATTCGCCATCATCAACCTGGCCGGCTCACTCACAGCCCACAAGGCACTCGGCCGCCAGCACGCGCTGCTGGTCGGATCACTGGCCCCCGGGCGGCCCCTGCTCGACCTCACGCTGCAACTGGCCAGCATCACCGTCACGCTTGCCCCGGTAGCGCTGGTGTTCTACCTGATGGCCAGGTCGGGTGAGCCGCCATCGGCGATGGGCCTGGACACGACCCGCCCAGCCAGCGACATGGCCAGGGGTGCTGCCCTGGCCGCCATCATCGGCGGCCTTGGCCTGGGCCTGTACCTGGCGGCGTTCCACGCCGGGCTCAGCCTGAACGTTGTCCCGGAGAATCTGCCAGCGGTGTGGTGGCGGACGCCGGTACTCATCCTCGACGCGTTCCAGAACGGGATCCTGGAAGAGATCCTCGTCGTCGGGTACCTGCTGCGGCGGCTGGATCAGCTGGGCTGGTCACCGGCCCGCGCGGTCACCCTCAGCGCGGTGCTGCGCGGCTCCTACCACCTCTACCAGGGCTTCGGCGGCTTCGCCGGCAACGCTGCCATGGGCGCCGTGTTCGGCATCCTGTATCGCCGGTGGGGCAGGGTGACCCCGCTGATCATCGCGCACACGCTCATCGACGGGGTCGCGTTCGTCGGCTACGCCGTGCTGCGTGGCCGGGTGTCCTGGCTCCCCTGACCCGGTGCTGCCAGCCGCGGCAGTCCCATGACCACCATCCGGGGTGGGCCCGGTCAGCTGGTGAGCGTGCCGAGAGTGACGGTGACCGTGCTCTGCGTCCCGTTATGTGTCAGGCGGACCTGGACCTGATCGCCGGGCTTGTGGGTGGCGAGGACCGATTCCAGCGCCGTCACCGAATTGGTGGGCTGCCCGCCGACCGACACGATGACGTCGCCCGGCTGGATGCCCGCCTTGGCCGCGCCGCTGCCGGGGGTGACGTTCACCACACCCACACCCGCGGGCTGCCCGCTGGCGTCGGCCACCGTCTCGGCGGTGAGGCCGAACGCGGCTCGCCCGGAGTTGGCCTCCTTCCCGGTGGCGGCGAGCTGCCCGGCGATGCGGGTGACCGTGTCGCTGGGAATTGCGAAGCCGATGCCGGCGGCGGCTCCCCCCAGCTGCGGGTCGCTGGCCGCCAGCGTCGGAATGCCGATGACCCGGCCGGAAAGGTCGACCAGCGCGCCGCCGCTGTTACCGGGATTGATGGGCGCGCTGGTCTGGATCGCGCTGATGAGAACGGCAGAGCTTCCCTGGCCCTCGGACACAGTCCGGCCGGTCGCCGACACGATGCCATCGGTCACGGTCCCGGTCAGCCCGAGCGGGTTGCCCATGGCCAGCACTATTTCGCCCGCCCGCACCGCGCTGGACTTGCCGAAGGTGGCCGGCCGCAGCGATCCCGTCGTGCCGGTCACCCGGATCACCGCCAGGTCGTCCGGCGCAAACACGCCGATCACCCTGGCAGGCAGTGCCTTGCTGCCGGTCGACAGCCTGACCTGGACATTCGTGGCTGAGCCGACCACATGTGCGTTGGTGACGATGTCACCCCTGGTGTCGTAGACCACCCCTGAGCCGAGTCCTTGCGCCGTGCTGATCTGCACGACCGAGGGCAGCACGGCGCTGATCACCCGCTCGTACTGCTGCTGAAGCGTCACCGGCCCGCCGGCCGCCACCGGGGCGCTCGGCGCCGCGCTGGGGCTGGCCGTGCCGTTCCCGCTGCTTCCGCTGGTGCAGGCCGTGGCGGCCGCCACGGCCGCCACCAGCACCAGCCCGGAGCCCGCCCTGGCACGCCACCGGGCCGGCCGCCCCCTGACCGCGGCATTCCGGCCCCGTTCCCCCCCCCCCCACCGCCGC
>DPMS01000657.1 GCA_003541285.1 Actinomycetota bacterium | reverse complement strand
TCTCGCTCACCTGCTCCTCCTCGGCGCTGCCAGCAGTGTCCGTTGATCGCTATCACCGGGCGGGCCCCGGCGGCAAGTGGCCGAGGACCGGACATTCCCGGTCTTTCGTGCAGGTTCAACCGGGCCAGAAGGCGGGAAGGCCCCAAAGGGGGTGTGACGCCCGGCCGATCAGTCGCCCCGCGGTAGCCGGGCATGCGAATGGATCTGCTTGTCCACGACGGCGTGGTCGGCGACCAGGCCGCGAACCTCGCGCTTGAGGAAGCGCTTGCCCGTGCCAGCCCCCCCGCCCCACTGCTGCGCATCTGGCAGAACGCATCCTGCGTGGTGATCGGCCGTGCGCAGCGCATCTCACGCGAGGTGAACCTGGCCGCGTGCGCGGCCGCCGGCGTGCCGGTGCTGCGCCGGGCCAGCGGCGGCGGCACCGTCTACCAGGACCTGGGCAACCTCAACATCAGCCTGGCCGTACCGGGCCGCGCCCCCGGGCTCACCGCCGGCCTGGCGGCGCTGGTCGCCGCGGTCCTCTCCCGGCTCGGCCTGCCGGCCGCGGCCGGTGAGCGAGGGGTGTTCGTGCACGGCGCCCAGGTGCCCGGGCCGGCCAGCCAGCCCGGTGCGGGGGTAACCACCGGCAGCGCCAAAGTGTCCGGGCTGGCCAGCCAGGTCACCAGGAATGGGTCGGTGGCGCACGCGACTCTCCTGGTCACCACGACGGCCAGCCAGGTCCAGGCCTTCCTTGCCCCCGCCCCGGCCGACCCCCATCCGGCCGATTCGCGCCGCAGCATTGTGGCCTCGTTGCGCGAACTGGGGTGTGCCCTGGGCATGGCGGAGGCGCGGGGCGCCGTGCTTGCGGAGGCGGCGCGCAGATACGGCCCCCTGTCACGGCGGCCACCTAATAATGGCGAGCTCGGCTGGCAGCAGCGGCTGCTGGCGGAGCGGTACCGCATCGGCTCATGGCATCAAACAGGACGTACCGAGGAGGCACAGTGGACGACAAGACCCGTCTTGACCTGTACCGCGTGATGGTGCTCAGCCGCACCTACGAGGAGGCGATCCTCCGCGAGTATCACGCGGACAAGAAACCCGCATTCGACATCGGCGCCGGGCTGGTGCCCGGCGAGATGCACCTGTCGGCCGGCCAGGAGCCCGTGGCCGCCGGCGTCTGCGCGCACCTGCACACCGACGACGCGGTCACCGCTTCCCACCGCCCGCACCATATCGCGATCGCGCACGGCGTGGACCTGGACAAGATGACCGCCGAGATCTTCGGGCGCGAGGGCGGGCTGGGACACGGCCGGGGCGGGCACATGCACCTGTTCGACCCGGCTACCCACTTCTCCTGCTCGGGCATCATCGCCGAGGGACTTCCGCCCGCGCTCGGGCAGGCGTTCGCGTTCAAGCGGGCAGGCAGCGGCCGGGTGGCGGTCGCGTTCACCGGCGAGGGAGCAGCTAACCAAGGCGCATTCCACGAGTCGCTCAACCTGGCCGCGCTGTGGAAGCTGCCAGTGGTGTTCGTGGTCGAGGACAACGAATGGGCGATCTCGGTGCCGCGGGGAGCCTCCACCGCCATCGCGTCCAACGCCGACCGGGCGGCCTCTTACGGCATCCCCGGCCAGCGGATCGACGACAACGACGTAGAGGCCGTCTACACGGCGGCCGGCGACGCGGTTGTCCGAGCCCGGGCGGGCGACGGCCCGTCCCTTATCGAGGTGGACACCGTGCGGCTATGGGGCCACTTCGAGGGCGACCCCCAGTCCTACCGTCCGGACTTGCCCGAGGTGCCAGGCCGGGACCCGATCCCCGCCTACGAGCGGCGCCTGACCGAGGCGGGCATCCTCGACGCCGACGCGGCCGAGGCCATCAAGGACGAGGCCTCCGACCGGGTCGAGAAGGCGATCGCGTTCGCCAAGGCCAGCCCCGTTCCCGCGCCGGAGACGGCGCTCCAGTACGTCTTCGCGTGAAGGGAGAACAGCAGATGAGCGCCACTGAAACCAGCACCGCAGCGGCAGGCGCCCAGGCGGGACGCAAGCTGACGACCGCCCGCGCCATCGCCGAGGGAATCGGGCAGGAGATGGAGCGCGACCCCGGGGTTGTCGTGCTCGGCGAGGACGTCGGCAAGTACGGAGGTATCTTCGGCGCCACCGGCGGCCTGCTCGAGAAGTTCGGCCCCGAGCGGGTGCTGGACACGCCGATCTCAGAGACCGCGTTCATCGGCCTGGGCATCGGCGCCGCGGTCGAGGGGATGCGCCCGATCGTCGAGCTGATGTTCGTCGACTTCTTCGGCGTGTGCATGGACCAGATCTACAACCACATGGCAAAGATCCACTTCGAGTCCGGCGGGAACGTCAAGGTGCCGATGGTGCTGATGATGGCAGCCGGCGGCGGCTACAGCGACGCCGAGCAGCACTCTCAGTGCCTGTGGGGAACCTTCGCCCACCTGCCGGGGATGAAGGTGGTGGTGCCGAGCAACCCGGCCGACGCCAAAGGCCTGATGATCTCGGCGATCCGCGACGACAACCCGGTCGTCTACATGTTCCACAAAGGCATCATGGGCCTGCCCTGGATGGCGAAGAATCCCCGGTCGATCGCGCCGGTGCCGGAGGAGGCCTACGAGACCCCGATCGGGCAGGCGGCCGTGGTCCGGGCGGGCAGGGACGCCACCGTCGTCACCTTGTCACTGTCGGTGCATCATGCGCTCGACGTCGCCGAGAAGATGGCGCCGGAGGGGGTCGACCTGGAGGTGATCGACCTGCGCAGCCTGGTGCCGCTGGACACCGCGACGATCCTGTCCTCGGTGGCCAAGACCGGCAAGCTGCTCATCGTCGACGAGGACTACCAGTCGTTCGGCCTGTCCGGGGAGATCGCGGCCCGGGTCGCGGAGACCGACCCGGGGCTGCTGCGGGCCCCGCTGCGCCGGGTCGCCGTCCCCGACGTGCCGATCCCGTACGCCCGGTCGCTGGAGCGGGCGGTGCTGCCCACACGCGAGCGGATCGAGGCGGCCGTACACGACCTGCTCAAGGCCTGACCATGGCCGAGGTCCTGTTCCCCCAGCTGTCGGAGCGTGAACCCGACGCGGAGGGGGTGCTCGCCACCTGGTTCGTCAGCGACGGCGACCAGGTGGCGAGCGGGCAGCTGCTCGGTGAGGTGATGGTGGAGAAGGTGTCCGGCGAGGTGCTCGCCCCCGCCGCCGGGCGGGTGCATCTGCTGGTCAGCGAGGACCAGGCAGCCCGCCAGGGCGAGGTGATCGCCCGGGTGGACTGACGCTTTGCGTGATCACGGACGATTTTCCGCGCATGCAGCCCACGAAATCGTCCGTGATCATGCTGTCGCGCGACTGCCTGCTGGTACGGGAGCGGTGCGGGGCAAACAGCCGGACACGGGTACATACAGGTAGGTGGGGCGGCGTCTTTACCGGTGACTACCTGGCGGCTCATCTACCATGGCTTCGCGCCGGACCAGGAAGGCCAGCGCGAGGCGTTGTGCACCCTGGGCAATGGCTACTTCGCCACCCGCGGCGCGGCTCCCGAGTCTTCCGCCGGGGACGTCCATTATCCGGGCACCTACGTGGCCGGCTGCTACAACCGGCTCCGCGACTCGGTGAACGGCCAGACCCTGGAGAACGAGAGTCTCGTCAACATCCCCAACTGGCTGCCGCTGACCTTCCGCATCGGGGACGGGCCCTGGTTCCAGCTTGCCGACGTGGACGTCCTGGAGTACCAGCAGGAACTCGACCTGCGGCGGGGTGTCCTGATCCGGGTGGTGCGGTTCCGGGACACGGCAGGGCGTACCACCCGGCTGGCCCAGCGGCGGTTCGTCCACATGGAATGCGAGCATCTGTGCGGGCTTCAGACGACCCTCGTGGCCGAGGACTGGTCGGGCACGGTTGAGGTACNCTCGGCGCTGGACGGCACGGTGGAGAACTCCGGCGTCGAGCGCTACCGCAAGCTGTCCGGCCGCCACCTGCGGCCAGTGCGGGCCGAGGCTGCCGATGACGAGACTCTGCTGCTGGTCACCGAGACCACCGGATCCCACATCCGGATCGCGCAAGCCGCCCGGACGTATGTGTTCCGTGAGCACAACAGCGTCGCGGTCACCCGCACCGTGGAAGCCGGACCGGACTGGGTCGCCCACCACCTCGTCATCGAGCTGAGCCGGGGCCTGGCCGTCACGATCGACAAGGTGGTGGCGGTCTTCACCTCACGTGACCGCGCGATCTTCGAGCCCGCGACGGCAGCGGTGAACACGCTGGCCCGGGCACCGGGCTTCGACGAGCTTCTCGAGCGGCACCTGCGCGCCTGGGCCCGGCTATGGAGGCTGGCGCGGGTCGAGATCGGGCACACCGAGACACTGCGGGTGGTCAGGCTGCACATCTTCCATCTGCTGCAGACGATCTCCGAGCACTGCGTGGACCTCGATGTGGGAGTTCCGGCTCGCGGACTGCACGGCGAGGCATACCGGGGCCACGTCCTGTGGGACGAGCTTTTTGTCTTCCCGATCCTCAATGTCCGGACGCCGTTGATCACCCGGGCCCTGCTGCGCTACCGGTACCGGCGGCTGCCGGAGGCCCGCTGGGCAGCCCGGGAGCACGGATACGCCGGCGCGATGTTCCCCTGGCAGTCGGGCAGCGACGGCCGCGAGGAGAGCCAGACGCTGCACCTGAACCCGCGGTCCGGCCGTTGGCTCGAGGACGCCTCGCATCGCCAGCGGCACATCGGGATCGC
>DPMS01000262.1 GCA_003541285.1 Actinomycetota bacterium | reverse complement strand
TTCCGACTACAAGACAGTGGTCGCGTTCGCGCTGCTGATCCTGGCCCTGCTGTTCCGGCCGCAAGGACTGGTCTCCGCCCCCCGGCCAGCGGCCGGCTGAGGTCAGCGATGCTTCAGTATCTCGTCAGCGTTGGGACGCTCGCCGCCATCACCGCCCTGATCACACTCGGGCTGAACTCACGGTGGGGACTGTCGGGCCAGCTGGACCTCGGGTACTACCTCTACGTCGCGCTCGGCGCCTATATCGACGGCGTGATCACCCTGCCCCCTGCCAGCACCCAGCCTGACGTGAGTTACATCCTCGGCCTGCACCTTCCCTTCCTGGCCGGCTTCGTGGGGGCGGGGCTCGGCTCGGGACTCGTTTCACTCGCGGTGGGATCGGTGGCGCTGCGGAACCTGCGCGGCGACTACTTCGCCATCGTCACAGTCGCGGCGACGATCATCGGCTACACCGTCATCACCCAGTTCAAGCCCTTGTTCAACGGCTACAACGGCCTGTACGGGGCCAGCCAGCTGTTCCTGGACACGTTCAACCTCAGCCCGCAGGCCTACCAGGCCTTCTACTTCGGGCTGTGTGCCGCCCTGCTGGCCGCTGTGTTCGCGGTCCTCGAACTGATCCGCCGCAGCCCGTTCGGGCGGGCGGTCAAGGCGGTCCGCGAGGACGAGATCGCCGCATCGGCGTTCGGGAAGAACGCCTACCGGCTCCGTCTCAAGGCCTACGTGATCGGCGGAGTTGTGGCCGGCCTGGGCGGCAGCCTGTTCATGCACTACATCACCGCCTTCAACCCGGCATCCTGGTCACCGCTGGAGACCTTCCTGCTGTACGGCGCGCTGCTGGTCGGTGGTACCGCCAACAACCTTGGCGCGGTCGTCGGCACGCTCATCACGCTGATCGCCTTCCCCCAGCTGACCCAGCTGATACCGGCCATCGGCAGCAACTCCAACGCCGGGCCGGCGGTCCAGAACATCCTCGTGGGGCTGCTCATCGTCGCTGTCCTGTGGTTCCGGTCGGCGGGGCTGCTGCCCGAACTGCCGACGATGAGCGGCCAGCTGCGAACCCGTGGCGCGTGGAACTGGCGCCGCCCGGACCGGCCGGAGCCAGCCGCCGCGCTGCCCCAGGCAGCCGGGCCAGCCCAGCCAGCCCAGCCGGATGAGGGCTGACGTGGCCGCCCGCGCGCAGGATCCCCCGGTCTGCCTGGAGGTCATCGACCTGCACAAGAGCTTTGGCGGCGTGAACGCGGTGCAGGGCGCCGCGTTCACGGTGGCCCGGGGCAGCATCACCGGGCTGGTCGGCCCCAACGGGGCCGGCAAGAGCACAGCCATCAACCTGATCTCGGGGCTGGTCAAACCGGACAAGGGCAGGGTCCGTCTCAACGGTCAGCAGATCACCGGCCACTCCCTGGAATGGATCAGCCGGCACGGGCTGGTGCGCACTTTCCAGGTGGCCAGGGAATGGCCTGCCCTGACGGCCATGGAGAACGTGCTGGCCGCCGCACCCGCAGGCAACCGGGAGACGATCTGGCGGGCGCTTTTCGCCCTCGGCCTTGCCGCCCACCTGTGGCCGGATCATCTCGGGGACCTCGCCGCGCTGTGGCAGGACGGGATCAGCTTCTTCAAGATCTTCACCTGCGACACCCACGGCATCCCTGGGCTGGGCTCGCTCGCCGCCTGGCAGGGCGAGCACGCCGGGGAGCCCGGCGGCCGGTTTGTGCCCGGCCCCGGCTCCCCCGCCAGCTGACGGCAAGCGCACGGCCATGCCAGGGCCGGCCAAGGCCGGCCCCGTTCCTGAGAGGGATGGAATCACACCATGACAACTGCACCTGTCACAGTCGGTGTCGTCGGGCTGGGCAACATGGGGCTGCCGATGGCAGGGCATCTGCTTGCGGCGGGCTTCCGCGTGCGCGGCTACGACGTGCGCGAGGAAGCGGTCGCCGCGCTCGGCCAGGCAGGCGGTGTGCCTGCGGCCAGCCCGGGCGGCGCGGCGGCCGGCGCGGCCATCGTGATCACTTCGCTGCCCTCGGTGGCCGCGCTGAACGAGGTGGTCAGCGGGCAGGACGGCCTGCTGAGCGCCGCCCCGGACGGCCTGATCGTGATCGAGACCAGCACTTTGCCGCTCACTGTCAAGGACGAGGTGGCTCAGCTGCTCGGCCAGGCCGGTGTCGTGGTGCTGGACTGCCCACTCAGCGGCACGGCCAGCCAGATGCACGCCCGCGACATCGCCGTGTACGCCAGCGGGGACCCGGACGCGATAGAGCACAGCCACGACGTGCTCGCGGCGTTCTCCCGGGTGCAGTACCAGGTGGGAGCGTTCGGCAATGGAATGCGCATGAAGCTGATCGCGAACCATCTGGTGACCGTGCACCACACCGCGGCCGCGGAGGCGCTGCTGCTCGCGCAGCGGGCGGGACTCGATCCGGCGCTGGCGCTGCGTGCCCTGTCCGACGGGGCCGGCAGCTCACGGATGCTGGAGGTCCGCGGCCCGATGATGATCGCCGGTGACTTCTCCCAGGCCAACATGCGGCTGGAGTACTACCAAAAGGACATCGACCTGATCAGCGACCTCGGGCGCACGGTGCGCTGCCCGCTGCCGCTGTTCACGGCGAGCGCTCAGCTGCACCTGGCCGCACTGGCGCAAGGACGCCTCGATGAGGACCCCGCCTGCGTCTTCGCGGTGCTGGAGGGGATGTCCCGCCCGCAGGCGGCGCCGGGCAGCCCGGCCCGCTAACGCAGCGAGGCTGTCACCGCCATCGTGCGGCCCTCACTGAGCGACTCCGCGATAGCCGTGGTCAGCTCCACGCTGCGCAGCCCGTCCAGCCCGGACGGGCTCGGCTCACGCCCGGCCGTGATGGCCTGCTCGAAGGCCATCACGGCGCTCTTGTAAGCGTCGTAGCTGGCCGTCTCCAGCGTGGTCTCGCCCGCCTCGCTCACGATGGCCAGTGTCCCGCTCATGTTCATCCGGGTGCAGGACCGGCCCACCACCCGGCCCTTGGTCCCGTAGACTGTGATGTCCGCCTGGGGGTAGGCGACGGACTGGTTGACGTTGACGTAAGCGAGCACGTCGGTGCCGTAGCGCAGCAGCACCAGTGCCAGCGTCTCGGGCGCCAGGCCCTCCTCGTGCCCGGTCAGCGCCGTCACCTCGGTCACCTCGGTGCCCAGCAGGTAACGGATCAGGTCGAAGGCGTGCACGCCGATGTTGTTGATCGTGCCCAGGCCCGCCAGGGCAGGGTCAGTCCGCCATCCCTTGAGCAGGGTACGGCCCGAACTCATCTCCACCTGCACCACCCGGATCTCCCCCAGCGAGCCGTCCTGGATGAGTTCGCGGAACCGGCTGAAGTTGTCGTGAAACCGGGTCTGGAAGGTAATGCCCAGCTTGACCCCCGCTTCCTCGCACGCGGCGATCGCCCGCCTGGCATCGGCGACGCTCAGCGCCAGCGGCTTGTCGCACAGCACCTGCTTGCCGGCCCGCGCGGCCGCCACCACCTGATCGGCGTGCAGTGCGTTCGGCGTGGCGATGTAGACCGCGTCCACCGCCGGGTCGGTCAGCAGGTCATCGAAGCTGGCCAGCGCCCGCTCCGCCCCGTGGCGCTGGGCGAAGGCATCCGCCCGCCCCTGATCGCGGCTGACCACCCCGTGCAGGACACCCTGCGGGCTGGCGCTGATCGCCGGGGCGATCTCGGAGTCCGCGATCCTGCCAAGGCCTATGATTCCCCACCGCACCATGCTCTGCTCGCCACCTAGATTCACTGATCACCCTTCCCTGCCACTGCCCGGGAAGCGGAAAGCCGGATTGTGTAGCCGCGCCTCATTCTGGCAAGAACCGTTACGGCACCACCCCATCCGTGCCGCTCATCAGGGCGACATCACCGCTGGAGCCGTCGACCGCGGCCAGCCAGCCACCGGCCGTCCAGGGTACCGGGCCGGTCACCGTTTCCGGGTGGCAGCCGATCACCATCGGGACCCCGAGGCTGCGGGCCACCTCGGCCAGATGCGAGCCGGCCGCGCCGGCCCGCGCGATGACGCCGCGGGCGCTGAACAGCAGCGGCGCTAGCGCCGGCAGCGGCTGGCCGACCAGCAAGATGGCGTCCGCAGTCCCGCCCGCCGGGCGCTCGTGCGGCCGGCAGGCCACCAGCCGCCCGGCCGCCATCCCCGGTGCCGCCGGCCTGCCGGGCACATGTTCGCCCCGGCCCAGCACGGTAGCCGCGAGCAGTGGCATCCACTCGCGTGCGGCAAGGAGTTCAGCGGCGGTGGTGGGTGCCCGGGCGCCATCCCCCGGGCCGGGGACAGCAGCCGCGGGGACAGCAGCCGCGGGGACGGGGGCGGCCGGGACGGGGGCCGGGACAGGGGCTGACCGCAGGGACTGCAGCAGCCATATCCCACCGTCGCCGGCGGCCCATTCGATCACGTCATCGCCCAGCGCGTGCCAGACCTGGCCGGCCAGAGCTGCCACCGATGTCACCAGGTCACCACCGAGCAGGCCGGTGAGATGGCCACTGGCGTGCCCGGCCCGGACGCGCGCTGCCGCGCCTTCCGCCCAGCCCGCGAGCAGGGCGCCCGGATGGCCGAGCACTCCCTCCACGATCACTTCGGCATCCGCCCGGTCCCCGG
>DPMS01000655.1 GCA_003541285.1 Actinomycetota bacterium | reverse complement strand
CCGGTGGGCGCCCCGTCAAGATCGTGGAGGCGGGGACGGGCAGGCTGGTAGGCACCGTCGACGAGCCGTCCGCCCACATCATGGTGCACACCGGGGCCGTGTACCCGCATCAGGGCGAGCTGTACCTGGTCACCCGGCTGGACCTGGCGCAGGGGGTGGCGCTCGTGGAGCACACCGACCCCGGATACGCCACCTCGGCCAGGAACCTCACCGGCATCGACGTCACCGCCGAGTTGCGCCGGGTGTCGTGGGGCCCTGGTGCGGTCCACTTTGGCGAGGTGGAGGTGGTGCGGCAGGTCACCTCATTTACCCGGCGGAGTCCCGAGACCGGCCAGCCGCTCGGGGAGGTGCCACTCGATCTGCCACCGCGTTCGCTGCGCACCCGCGCCATCTGGTGGACGATCTCGGCCGGCCAGCGAGCTGCGCTGGTCCGCCGGGGTGTTGATCTTCCCGGGGCCGCCCACGCCGCCGAGCACACGTCCATCGGCCTGCTGCCGCTGTTCGCCGCCTGCGACCGCTGGGACATTGGCGGTGTCTCCGCGGATCTGCACCCTGCCACTGGCCGGCTGACCGTCTTCGTGTACGACGGCCACGATGGCGGGGCGGGTTTCGCGGAGCGCGGATTCGCCGTGGCACGGGAATGGCTGGCCGCCACCCGGGAGGCGATCGCGGGATGCGAGTGCGAGATGGGATGTCCCTCCTGCATCCAGTCACCCAAGTGCGGTACCGGCAACGACCCGCTCAGCAAGGACGGGGCACTCCTGCTGCTGGACAGCCTGCTCCGGCACGACGTGCGGCAGGCGCCGGCAGGGCCGCAGGCCGCCCGGCGGCAGGCCGGCCAGGGCAAGTCCCGCCAGGGCGCTCCCGTCCTGCCCGCCTGACCGGCTGTGCCCGGACATGAGGCGACCCCCGCCGGGGGGGAGAGCGGGGGTCGCCGTGCGGTTCCGGATCCGGGTGCGGACCGGGACCGTCATCCAGAAAAGCTTAGTGTGCCATACCAAGTTACCAACCGGTCACGCGGAGATGCCATGGAATGCAACGTTTAGCCTTATGCTGCCGGATCGTGGGCAGTTCCGTCGAGAGCACAGTCCCGGTCGTAGCAGCATTTTTCGACCTCGACAAGACCATCATCTCCCGGTCCAGCACGCTGGCATTCGGGCCCTCGTTCTACCGGCATGGCCTGATCAGCCGCGGCGATGTCGTCCGGAGCGCCGTCGCCCAGCTGCTCTTCAGGGCCGGCGGCGCCAGTCACCAGCGGATGGAGAAGATCCGCGACCAGGTCAGCCAGGTGTGCCGGGGGTGGCCCGCCGACCGGGTCGCCGAGATCGTTAGCCGGCACCTGCACGACCTGATCCTCCCGCACGTGTACGCGGAGGCCCGGGCGCTGCTGACCGAGCACCGCACGGCTGGGCAGGACGTCATCATCGTCAGCACGTCCGGCCAGGAAATGGTCGCCCCGATCGGGGACCTGCTCGGGGCGGTCACGGTCATTGCCACCCGGATGCGGGTGGCCGATGGCTTCTACACCGGCGAAATGGAGTTCTACGCCTACGGTGAGGCCAAAGCCGCCCAGGTGCGCACGCTCGCAGCCGAGCGCGGGTACTCGCTGCCCCACTGCTACGCCTACAGCGACTCGGTGACGGACCTGCCGATGCTGGAGGCTGTGGGCAACCCGCGGGTGGTCAACCCGGACCGGGCACTGCGCAGGATCGCACAGCAGCGGGGCTGGCCCGTGCTCACGTTCGGCGCCGGGAGAACACAGCCGGACGCGAAGTCAGCCGCTGGCGGCATGTAAACCGGGCGATCAATCGAGATCACCAATCGATGCCGCCGCCCGCTATGCAACCCGGCCGATCCGTCGTAGAAATGGAGTCACGGACTCATACGTCCGGGCATGGCAGCCGGGCACCCACGCGCGACCAGCCGCGGGAGGCGAACCGAGACAAGGACTGCCCAGGCAGACGGTGCCGGATAAGGCGCTCTGCTGGGTGGACTGTCCCGGCAAGTAAGGTGCACGCTTGGTAACCCGGCCTGGTGTGTCAGGCGACGGCGCCCCCGAGGGGGCGCCGTTCGCTGCCCCGGGGACTGTCAGGCCCGGTGCCTGACCACTGCCGCCCTCCTCCCGTAGGATCTTGTTCCGTAGGCCGCTCATCCGTAGCACCCCGCCGATTCCGGACCTGGCCCCGGCTGGCAGTGCCAACGGCGATGCCGGGCACCAGCAGCGATCGCGGTGTGCGCGACACTGGGAAACACCAGTACACGAGGGGAGAGCGTGATGGCCGAGTCCGCAACCTCGGGGCCCCCGGAGGATGGCGGCGACCAGTCGGTCGGCGATCTTGTTTCGCTGGCGCTCCGGGACCTCACCCGGCTGATCCGCTGCGAGCTTGATCTGGCCAAGCTGGAACTGCGCGCCGATGCCCGCCGCATGGGCCTGGCCGGGGCGCTGATGGGGATCAGTGGGTTCGCCGGGTGCCTGGTCATGGTCATGCTGTCCTTCGCCCTTGCCTATGGCCTGATCACACTCGGTATCTGGCCCTGGGCGGCATTCCTGATCGTGGCCGGCGCGTGGGTGCTGCTGGCCGTGGTGGCGATGCTGGTCGTTGCCAGGAAGATGCGGCGGATGAGCGGGCTGCGCAGGACCCGCGCGACCGTCCAGGATGACCTGGCGCTGCTGCGCCGCGAGGAAGGGCCGGCCGTTCCGGCGGTGGCCGAGAGCTAGGTGACATGACGGTCAACGGTGAGTCAGCGGTCTACGCCGCCGGCCCGTGGTCACACCGCCCGGTCACCGCCAACGGGACCCGATTCCACATTGTGGAGGCCGGCGAGGGGCCACTAGTCCTGATGCTGCACGGCTTCCCGCAGTTCTGGTGGACGTGGCGGACCCAGCTGTCCATGCTCGCTGACGCCGGCTTCCGCGCGGTCGCCGCTGACCTGCGTGGTTACGGCGGCAGCGACAAGCCACCCCGCGGCTACGACCTGATCACCGCCGCCTCGGACGCTGCCGGGATGGTCCGCGCGCTCGGCGAGGCCAACGCCGTCATCGTCGGCCATGACTGGGGCGGGCTGGTGGCCTGGACCATGGCTGCCTACTTCCCCAAGGTGGTCAGGCGCCTCGGGATCGTGTCGGTGGCACACCCGCTGCGGATGCGGGCGGCCATGCTTACCGACCCGGTGCGCACGGGCGCGGGCGGGGGCTACGTCCTGGGCTTCCAGTTGCCGATGCTGCCCGAGCGGCGGCTGGTCCGCCGCGACGCCCAGTGGGTTGGGCGGATGCTCCGTGCCTGGTCCGGGCCGGGATGGCCGGACCAGGAGACGGAAAGCCGCTACCGCACCGCCATCCGGATCCCGTCGGTCGCGCACTCGGCGCTGGAGTATCACCGCTGGTTCATGCGCTCCAGGCTGCGGCCCGATGGCATGCGCTATGCCCGCCGCATGCGGGCGGCCGTCCAGGCACCCACCCTGCAGCTGCACGGAGCACTCGACACCTGCGTGCGGCCGGCCACGGCGCGCGGTTCGGGCCGGTACGTGGACGCGCCGTACCGCTGGCGGCTCATCGATGGCGCCGGCCATTTCCCCCAGGAGGAACAGCCGGATCGCTTCGGGGACGAACTGCGCCACTGGCTCGCCGACCCCGAGCCGGAACGATGACCGGACGGCCCGGGCCGGGGCACGCCTGGGACGCAGGCGGGCCAGCGGAACTGCCCGGGACGCCGGGACGGCGGGCTCCGGGCCGGCGCGAACGCGACTCCGCAGGCCGCCCACGCAACGCCCGGCCCCGTGACGCGCTCGGGCGGCCGCTCCCCCGTGGCGCGACCGGAGAGCAGCGTGTCCCCGACGACCTGGCGATGGCGCCCAGGGAGGCGCTCGTCCTCGCCCAGCGCATGCTCGATGATGCCCGGCCCTTTCACGCCCACGAGGTACTGGAGGCCTCGTGGAAGACGGCACCGTCAGCTGAGCGCGATCTGTGGCAGGGGCTGGCGCAGATCGCGGTGGGTATCACCCATGCCCGGCGCGGCAACGCCGCTGGCGCCGCTGCCCTGCTGCGCCGCGGCGGGGAACGGGTCGGTGGTTACGCCGGCACGAACCCGCACGGGATCGACGCCGGGTCGATCGCCGGGCAGGCAGCTCGTCTTGCCCGGCGGATTGACCGGGAGAGCCTGGCCGGTGTGCCCGCTGCGGACCTGCGCTTCCGCCTCACCAGTGCCGGGGATCCCGGAGTGCCCAGCGGCGCTGGCGAGTCAGCCGTCACCGGCACACGCGATCCGGGCGATTCCTAGTCGCACTGCTGCGTGGAGACCGCCGCGGTGGCGGTGGCGCCCTTGCGGACGGCGCTGGCAACTTCCCCGGCAGTCAGCGCATATCCGGTGTCGCGCGCGTTGACGGCGGCGGCAAAGACCACCCCGTACACGGAACCGTTGGGCGCGAGCAGCGGCCCCCCTGAGTTCCCGGGCCGGACGATTGCGCGCACCGAGTAGATCTGGCGGGTCACCGTCTGGGACTGATAGATATCTGGGCTGTTCGCGGACATTTCCGAGCCGATACGCGCGGGAACGGCAGTGAAATGGCTGTTCAGCGGATACCCCGCGACAATGGCGTTGCTCCCCCTGCGTGCCCCGGCCGCAAAGGTCAGGGCACGCGCGGAAAGGCCGGGGACATAGAGCACCGCGACGTCCTTTTCCGGGTCGAAGAGCACCACCCGGGCCGGGAACGAGCCGCGGCGCCCGGCGATGACGGTGAGTGCGGGGCTCACACCGGCCACCACGTGTGCGTTGGTCAGCACGTGCTGGGGGGCGATCACGAATCCCGAACCCTCCAGCGTCCGCGAGCAACTGGGGGCCATGCCGTAGATCTTGACCACGCTGGGCCGTGCCCGGGCCAGCCCGGCCGAATCGAGGACGCGAGGACTGGGCGGTGCCACCGTGAGCGCGCCCTCCGCCCCCAGTGCCCCGAATACCTGGGTGTAGGGACCGCTGGCCAGCAGCCGGCGGAAGTCCGAGAACATGGTGTGGGCACCCGGGGGCATGAACCTGTCCACCCCGCGCAGCACCGTCGACTTGCCCACCTGCCCGGCCACAGCGGGAAACGGCGCGTTGGCGATCGCCGAGCCGATC
Organism: Actinomycetota bacterium; assembly: GCA_003541285.1. Taxonomy (GTDB): domain Bacteria; phylum Actinomycetota; class Actinomycetes; order Streptosporangiales; family Streptosporangiaceae; genus UBA9676. The sequence goes on along the minus strand of DPMS01000655.1, from coordinate 228 downwards.
AGCCACGCGATCAGCAGGACTGATATCACGCTGACGGCCGCGCCGCCGATGGCGTCCAGCAGTGCCACCGGCCGCCACGTCACCCGGGAACGCATCGCAGCCCCCAGCAGGGAGGCGATGAGCTGCCCGATCATGGCGGCCAGGAAGACCACGATGATGGCGACCAGGGCCTGCCTGGACGAGCCGCTCACCAGTGCCCGGGCAATGGCCGGTGAGAACAGCGCGCCA
>DPMS01000926.1 GCA_003541285.1 Actinomycetota bacterium | reverse complement strand
TTACCAAGCGTGCACCTTACTGCCGGACAGGGCGCCCCGTCATAGTCTGGCTACAACGCCCGGTCGTGCTGGGCGCTTCTGTCTCGGCCGCCTCCCGCGGCTGGTCGCGCGTGGGTGCCCGGCTGCCGTGCCCGGACCAGTGGCCCGTGTCTTATTTCTACGCCGGATCGGCCAGCATGGGAAGAGCGCGCTGTAATCGATTCGTGATCTTTATCGGTCCGGGTGTTCACATGACGCACCGGACAGCCCCGCGAAGGCGAGCACTGGCCAGCCGCGAGCGGTGGCGACCTTGCGAAGCTGCCGGTCCGGGTTCACGGCATGCGGGTGTCCGACGGTCTCGAGCATCGGCAGGTCGGTGAAGGAGTCACTGTAGGCACAGCAGTCCGAGAGGTCATAGCCGCGCTCGTCGGCGAGCTCGCGGATCCGGCTCGCCTTGCCCGCGCCGTAGGCGTAGAACTCCAGGTCGCCCGTGTACCGTCCGGCGGCATGGCGCATCTGGGTCGCGATGATCCCCGATGCGCCGAGCATGGCGCCGATCGGGCCCACCATCTCCTGGCCAGAGGTCGAGACGATGAAGCCGTCCCGGCCGGCCTCCCGGTGCGCGCGCAGCAAGCCGTGCGCCTCGGTGTAGACGAGCGGCCCGATGGTCTCCGCCAGGTGCGCCACGACGATCTCGGTGACCCGTTCCACCGACCAGCCGCTGCACAGCCGGGTGAGCTGTTCCTTGATATGTTCCATCTGCTGGTGGTCCGCTCCGCCGAGCCTGAAGACCAGCTGGGCGAAGGCTCCGCGCACCGCTTGGGTGCGATTGATCAGGCCATGCCGGTAAAAGGACGGCGCAAACGCGAGGGTGCTTGACCGGGATATAATAGTCTTATCCAGGTCAAAAAAGGCGGCTGTAGCGCTAGCGGTGCCGCCCGCCGGTGTGTCCATGGTCCGGGAGCTTAGAGGACCATCTCGAATATCCAATGTCGTTCGGCCTGACCGACTGGTAACTTTGACCCGCTGCGCGTAGGATTTCCTGAGTTACGGAACCGCTCTGTCCCCCCGGAGTCGGGCCGTACGGCGACCCCCGCTCTCCCCCCCGGCGGGGGTCGCCTCTTTTCACTTCTGGGCGCTGCCGTCTTTACCCTGGTCAAGCAGGCAATCGAGCAGCACGAGCGAGCCAGGCTTGGAGAGCGGCTCGTTGCCGCTGCCGCACTTGGGCGACTGGATGCAGGACGGGCACCCCGTCTGGCACTCACACCCCGCTATCGCCTCGCGCGTGGCGGCCAGCCACTCCCGTGCTATATCGAATCCGCGCTCCGCGAAGCCCGCTCCCCCCGCGTGGCCGTCGTACACGAAGACGGTCAGCCGCCCGGTGGCCGGGTGCAAATCCGCGGAGACACCGCCGATGTCCCAGCGATCACAGGCGGCGAACAGCGGCAGCAGGCCGATCGATGTGTGCTCGGCGGCGTGGGCGGCACCAGGAAGATCCACCCCCTGGCGGAGCAGTGCCGCCCGCTGGCCGCCGGAGATCGTCCACCAGACGGCGCGGGTATGCAGCGCCCGGGGCGGCAGGTCGAGCGGCACCTCGCCGAGGGGCTGGCCGGTCTCGGTATTCCGCCGGGTGAACGAGGTGACCTGTCGCACCACATCGACCTCGCCGAAGTGGACGGCTCCGGGGCCCCAGGACACCCGGCGCAGCTCGGCGGTCACATCGATGCCGGTGATGTTCCTGGCCGAGGTGGCATAGCCGGGGTCGCCGTGCTCCACGAGGGCTACCCGTTGCGCCAGATCTAGCTGGGTGACCAGGTACAGCTCACCCTGATGCGGATAGACGGCACCGGTGTGCACCATGATGTGGGCGGACGGCTCATCGACAGTGCCCACCAGCCGGCCGGTGGAGGCTTCCACGATCTTGACGGGGCGCCCACCGGTGCTGCGCAGGCCGGCTCCCGCCGCCTGCCCCCGCCGTGTCCAGTACAGACGCCCTCCCCGGCGGCGGAGCATCCCGCGATCCACCAAGGTGCCGGCGACCGGCACCGCGGCGGGGCCGAAGAGGGCCAGATCGGTGTCGGCCAGCGGCAGCTCGGCCGCGGCGGCACACAGGTGCGGCGCCAGCACGTACGGATTGCCGGGGTCCAGCACGGTCGCTTCCACTGGCCGGCCCATTAGTGCCTCGGGGTGATGGATCAGGTAGGTGTCGAGGGGGTCATCGCGGGCGATCAGCACGGCGACCGCCGCCTGGCCGTCCCGCCCGGCCCGGCCCGCCTGCTGCCAGACAGCCGCCCGGGTCCCCGGCCAGCCAGCGATGAGAACTGCATCCAGGCCGGTGATGTTGACACCCAGCTCGAGCGCGGTGGTGGTGGCGAGCCCGAGGATGGGGCCCGTCCGCAGCGCCTCCTCCAGGTCCCGCCGGTCTTCCGGCAGGTAACCCGAACGGTAAGCGGCCACCCGCTGCCCCCCGGTCACAGTGCCGGCATCGCCGAGCGCCCGCCTCGCGGTCAGGGCCACTGCCTCAGCGCCCCGCCGGGAGCGGCTGAATGCGAGCGTGCGGACGTTGTGTGCCACCAGGTCCGCCAGCAGCCCTGCCGCTTCCGCGGTGGCGCTACGGCGAACGGGGGCGCCCCCTTCCCCGCGCGCCGCACTCAGCGGTGGCTCCCAGAGCCCGAACATGAGCGGTCCGCGCGGCGCGGTGCTCTGCGTGACCACCTCGGCATCGGCTCCGGTGAGCAGTTTCGCGCAGGAACCGGGCTCGCTGATCGTGGCGGATGCGAGCAGGAACACCGGGCCACGTCCCCGTTCCCCGCGCTCCCCGCCGCCAGGATGGCGGCGGGCATGGTGCAGGGCGATCCTGCGCACCCTGCGCAGCACGTGCCCGACGTGGGAGCCGAACACCCCGCGGTAGCCGTGGCATTCATCGACGATCACGTACGCCAGCCGGGCGAACAGCCCCTTCCATCGGTCATGGCGCGGCAGGAGCAGGTGATGCAGCATGTCCGGGGTGGTGATCAGGTATGTCGCGTGAGTGCGTGCCCATTCCCGCTCCGCCGCTGGCGTATCGCCGTCAACCACGGCTGCCCGCACGCCGGGCAGGCCGAGCGCCCGTACGGCCCGCAGCTGATCGGCACCGAGCGCCCTGGTCGGTGCCAGGTAGAGCACGGTGCTGCCGGCCATGACCGCGGTGAGGGCCGGCAGCAGGTACGCCAGCGACTTGCCGGAGGCGGCGGGGGTCGAGATGATCACGTTCTTGCCCTGCCGGGCGTGCTCGGCCACGGTCACCTGGTGGGCCCAGGGCAGGCTCACCCCGGCGCGCGCGAAACCTTCGCGTATCTGCGCTGGGGCCCAGTCGGGCCACGGCAGGCACTGCCCGGGCCTGCCCGGCATCTGCTCGACGTGGATAAGCCTGCCCGTGCGCAGGCCGCGGCGCAGGATCCGGGCGGCGGCCGGCTCGGGTTGACCTGCGGCGTGGCCGGCTGTCCGGCCGCCCGGAACACCGGCAGGGGCAGCCGCCCCAGGGCCTGGCAGCTGGGGATTCGCTGGCGGCTCACCCGGGGTGGGCGGCGTGGTTGTGGGCATCGATTCTCAGTGTGACATCGGCGCGCGAGATGCCTGTAAGCGTGAACTCGTGTAGACATGACGTCAGAGCGTGGTTGAATGCGCGAGGATGAGGTGCCACCCGGAGGTGGGTGTGAGCCGGCCTGGCACGCACGCACGCAGGCGACAGTGCATGGCGCAGGAGGATATGTGGATCTGAAGCTGGACCACCACACCAAGGATGGGATCGAAGTCGTCGATGTGGAGGGTGAGATCGACGTCTACACCGCCCCCCGACTGCGTGAGCTCCTCATCGAACTGGTGAACATCGGTCATTACCAGCTGGTCGTGAACATGGAGAAAGTGGAGTTCCTCGACTCCACCGGCCTGGGAGTCCTGGTGGGCGGCCTGAAGCGCGTCCGCGCCCACGACGGGTCGCTCGACCTCGTCTGCACCCAGGAGCGCATCCTCAAGATTTTCCGGATCACCGGGCTGACCAAGGTCTTCGGCATCCACGACAGTGTGGACGAGGCCATCGCGGCCAGGAAGTCGGAGAAATAGCAGCCTGCCTGGGCTGACGATCCAGATGGCGACGGTTGAGATGAGCTTCACGCCGCTGCCTGCGCACGTGCGCACGGCGCGGCTGGTGGCCACGGCCGTGGCCAGGCGCAGCGGCGTGGACGAAGCACTGCTGGATGAGGTCCGTCTGGCTGTCGGCGAGGCGTGCTCACGAGCGGTGGAAGCGCACCAGGAGCATTGCCCGGGCGAGCCCGTCCGGGTCGCCCTGACCGGCACCGATGGCCGGTTCGAGGTGGTCGTGACCGACGCCGCCGCGCAGGATGAGGGCGCGGTGCCCGCGATGGCACCCGCCGCTGCTGGTCCAGCCGGCAGCCGGGTCAGCGACGGCAGCGAGTCCGGGGCGGATCAGGGAGCGGTGGCCGGCGGCCCACCGGCCGGCCTTCCGCCGGTGCCCCAGGAACTCGGCCTCGCCGTCATCGCCGGCCTGGCGGACGACGTCGAGATCGCAAGGACCAAGGACGGGCTCAGCATCCGGATGAGCTGGCCATCCACTCCGGCATCCGGATGAGCGGGCTAGGAGTCCCGGCGGCGTGACGGCCGGCCGGGAGTGCCAGCGCACCGGTGGTGGCCCGTATGTGCAGCCTGCCCACCCTTGGCCGTCGGCCGGTCACGCGCCCCAATGTGTGGTTATCTTTGGGTGACGAACGCATTGCGAAACCATGCGGAAACTGACCCCGCCTTACCATCCCTTGGCGAGCGTGCGTAGAATCCCGGCTCTGTCCACAGTGGCATCCGCGTATGTCCAGTGTGTTCATGCC
>DPMS01000417.1 GCA_003541285.1 Actinomycetota bacterium | reverse complement strand
GACGGCATCCCCGGCGGCCGGGTGGAAGAGGTTCTCGGCCGGGTGGACCTGGCCGCGGCAGCGAACCGGCGGGTCCGCGGGTTCTCCCTGGGCATGCGGCAGCGTCTCGGCCTGGCCGCGGCCCTCCTCGGCGACCCGCAGGTACTCCTGCTCGACGAGCCGGCCAACGGCCTCGACCCGGCTGGCATCGCCTGGCTGCGGGGACTGCTGCGCGGCCTGGCCGCCGAGGGCAGGACGGTCGTGGTCGCCAGCCATGTGCTCAGTGAGATCGCCCAGACGGCCGATCAGGTGGTGATCGTCAACGAGGGAGAACTCCGCTTCGAGGGGACGCTGCATGAGCTTGGCGGGACGAGCGATGCGCTGGAGTCGGCGTTCCTCACCATGACCACGTCGCAAGGCTAAGGAGACCACCGGTGCTACCCGTCATCCGCGCTGAGTTCCGCAAGCTCACCACCATCCGCGCTCCGTGGCTGCTGCTGGCCGCTGGCCCGCTGATCGTCGTGGCCGGCGTCAGCGGGCTGGTCGTGTCCGGGGGTAACGTGCATGACCCGGCCACCCAGCGGGCGGCGTTCGCGCACGTCGGCCTGGCCGCGATCGTCACCCTCATCTTCGGCATCACCGCTGTCGCGGGCGAATACCGCCACGGCACAGTCACCGACACCTACCTGAGCTTCCCGGCCCGCAGCCGGGTCGTCACCGCCAAGCTGGCCGTATACGGGCTCGTCGGGGCGGCCGCCGGCCTGGTGTCGTGCCTGGCGGCCATCGCGGCCACCGCCGCCTGGTGGGCGGCCAAGGGCGCCTCCGTCCACCTTCCGCCGGCCAGCACGTGGCGGACCCTGGCCGGGGGCATGGCCGCCAGCATCGCGCTGGCCGCCATCGGCGTCGGTGTCGGCGCGCTCATCCGCAACCTGGCCGGCGCGATCGCCGCCGCGCTGGCGTGGATCGCCCTGATCGAAGGGATCGCCGGGCAGCTTGCCGGGGCCGGGCTCGCGCGCTGGCTCCCCTATTCGGCCAGCGAAGCCCTCAGCCAGGCGGACCTGACCCCGGGCGTCCGGCTGCTCCCCCAGTGGGGCGGCGGGCTGGTGCTGCTCGGGTACGCGGCCGTGTTCGCCGCCGCCGCCCTCATTACACTCAAGCGGGATGTCACCTAGGAAGCCTGCCGTGCTGCGCAACAGCGACGGCCCGAACCTGCGCGAACACCTGATCGCCACCGCGGCACGGCTGATCGACGAGCGGGGCAGCGCAGGACTTGCCGTCCGTGACATCGCCCGCGAAGCCCAGGTCGCCGACGGCGTGCTCTACAACTACTTCGAGGACAAAGAGGACCTGCTCGCCCACGCCCTCCTCGCGCACGTCGCCTCGGTCATGGGCAACATGCCGCAGATGCTCCCGCCAGCCGGGACCGGCACCGTGGCGGAGAACCTCAGCTCGTTCATCGAGCGCGGCCTGGAGGTTCTCGGGCGGGTCACGCCCGCCTTCGCCGGGCTCCTGGCACAACCGAAGGTCCTGACCCGCTTCCACGGCATGGTGGGCGGCGGCGCGGCTTTCGGCATCGAGCCTGCGGACCATGCGGCGGCCGGGGCGGAGGCCCCGGGCCCCCGCGGGCTTCCGGACATGCTCACCGCTTACCTGCTCGCCGAGCAGCGGCTCGGCCGCATCGGTGAGACAGCCGACGTCGGCGCCGCGTCCACGCTGATCATTGGCGTGATCCATGGCGAGGTCCTGCCCCGGCTGGTGTTCAGCCCGCCCGGCACTCCGCAGGCCATGCCGCCCGGTCTGGCCGGGCGGCTCGCGCAGGCCGTGCTCGACGGCATCGCGCCGCGAACACCATGATCACGGATACTTATGTGCGCCCGATAGCACCCAGAACCGTCCGTGATCACGGCTGGCCAGTGGTGATCACGGCGTGGTCAGCGGCCTGCCGACGCCCAGCGGCGGAGCATCTCGATCCGCGCCCGGATCTGCGCCCCGGTGGCCTCGGGCAGCGGTGGCCCGCCACAGGCCCNNCGGTGGGCGCCTGGCTGGTGGGTGCGGCGGGCGTCTGGCTGGTGGGTCCGGCGGCCGGCCCGGTTTGCCCCGCCCGCCGTCCGTGCTCACCGGCCCGGCGCTCACGCAGCAGCCGCGCGACCTGTTCCGGTTCGAGCAGCCCGGGCAGGCCCAGGAAGTCTTCCTCTTCCGCCGAGGTGCCGAACTCCCCGCCGTCGTAGAGCACCCGGTCGAAGTGCGCCGACGCCGCCAGCGCCTGGAACGGCTGCCCGTCGAGCTGGTCGGCGGTGCTGCGCTCGCGCTGGGCGCGAGCGAGTTCCGCCTCCTCGGCATCATCGGGGGTGCGGGCCAGGACGTGATCTCGTTCAGTCTCCAATTCTGCCGCGTAACCGAGCAGGGTGGGGATGGACGGCAGGAACACCGACGCGGTCTCGCCGCGCTGGCGTACACGGACGAACCTGCCCACTGCCTGCGCGAAGAACAGCGCTGTCCCGACGCTGGTGGCGTACACGCCCACGGCCAGCCGCGGGATGTCCACGCCTTCGGAGACCATGCGGACGGCGATCATCCACCGGTCCGCCGACGCCGCGAAGGCGGCGATCTTCCGGCTGGCGGTGCGGTCATCGGAGAGCACGATCACCGGGCGCTGCCCGGTCAGGCGGCGGAGCAGCGCGGCGTATGCCCGCGCGTCCTCGTGGTCGCTGGCGATCACCAGGCCGGCCGCGTCGGGCATGCCGCGGCGCACCTCGGCCAGCCGCCGGTCCGCGGCCTCCAGCACCCGGGCGATCCATTCCCCGGCCGGGTCAAGCGCGGTCCGCCAGGCCTGCGCGAGCTGGTCGGCGGTCATCGGGGTGCCCAGGGCAGCGGCGATCTCGTCACCGGCCCGGGTCCGCCAGCGCATCTCGCCGGAGTAGGCCAGGAAGATCACCGGGCGGACGACGCCGTCGGTCAGCGCGGGGCCGTACCCGTAGACGTAGTCCGAGGCGCTGCGCCTGCTGCCGTCGGCGTGCTCGGTGTAGGTCACGAACGGGATGGGGTTGGTGTCGCTGCGGAAGGGAGTCCCGGTCAGGCAGAGCCGCCGCCGGGCCGGCTCGAAGGCTTCCCGGATGGCCTCACCCCAGGACAGCGCGTCGCCCGCGTGATGGATCTCATCGAAGATCACCAGTGTGCGCCGGTATTCGGTGCGCTGCCGGTGCAGCGCCGGGTGCGCGGCCACCTGCGCGTAGGTCACCGCCACTCCGGTGTAGTCGGCCGAGGCCCGGCCCTGGCCGTTGCGGTAGGCCGGGTCCAGGCTGATTCCCATGGCGTGCGCCGCCTGAGCCCACTGGTGCTTGAGGTGCTCGGTCGGCGTGACCACGGTGACCGCGGCGATCGCGCGGCTGGCGAGCAGCCGCGCGGCGACGGTCAGCGCGTAGGCGGTCTTCCCCGCTCCGGGCGTCGCGACCAGCAGGAAATCCCGCCGCGGCAGGCGGAAGTACTCCTCGTACGCTTCCTTCTGCCAGCCCCGCAAG
>DPMS01000936.1 GCA_003541285.1 Actinomycetota bacterium | reverse complement strand
GGGACCCTGGCGGTCACCTCAAGGTGTGACGAGACGATGGTCGGGACGCCGCCGGACTCGTCGAGGATGACGGTGGCGGTAATGGCCAGCCGTTCCGGGACGGCCTTGTGCTCGCCGAGCCGCAGCGCCAGTGCCATCGCGTAGCAGGCGGAGTGCGCCGCGGCGGCCAGTTCCTCCGGGCTGGTCTTCCCGTCCGCGCGGTCGGTCCGGGATGCCCAGGTCACGGCCAGCTCACCCGCCGCGCCGCTGTCCATCCGTATCAGCCCGGTCCCGCTGGCCAGCGGGCCTTCCCACGTGGTCTGTGCCCTCCGTATCGCGATTGCCATAGATGCCTCCTGCCGCGCGAAGTTCGGCTTTGCGGATCAGCTGGCAGCCTGGCGGCGGGTGACCTGCATCCGCCACCGGTCCGGCCCGTCCTGCGTGCTGGTGAACTGGTAGCNNGTCCACGGCCGCGGCGACCGCCTGGCTTTGGGGGAGCGCGTCCAGGTCGACCGCGGGTCCCTCAGTCAGCGGGTACCACTCGTGCGGGTGCCCGCCGAGCGCGGCGGTGCCCGGTACGCCCCGCGGCGCGCGCTGCGACGTCAGCAGGTTCTCCTCGGCCCGCAGGTGGCGCTCGAGCTGGGCCACGAAGTCCCGGGCGGCCGCGGCGACCTGGGCGGGGGACATCGGCCGTTCTCCGGCGGCTGCACGGGCCAGCAGGTCAGCGGCGGAACGCAGCCGGGCATGGTCCCTGGCCAGCCCTGCCAATTCCCGGGTGGGGACTGCGGGAAACAGCAGTGCCTCCTCCTCAGATGTCTGGCGCAGCACCTCGGCCTGGGCGTAGCCGGCCAGCGACGCCAGTTCGGCGCCGGGCCACCGGCCATGCGCGGCCGCGGTCAGCAGCTCTTCAGCGCGTGCCGTGACCTGCCACAGCAGCAGCATGTGCTCCTCGGCTAGCGTCAGCGGCGGCCGTGCGGTCCGGCCAGCAGATCCCGGTGGCTGCCCGTGCCCTTGCATCATGCTCACCTCAGCCATGACGACCCTCCTCACCTCATTTTCACTAAATCTATAGTAAAAACTAGCCGCGCCTCTTGTCAACAGAAGCCTGCGCCGGAACCGGCCAGTCCGGCGCCCTGGAGACGGCAGTCGGCCCGGGGGGATCGCCGTACGAGGGCGGCGGTCGCGGGCGACGGCTCCCTCACCGGCCGGAGATGCTGGCCCGCCAGCTAAGCGGCGCCAGGCTTGCGGCGACGTTCCGGCGCTTGGCGGAGGGTGGGCCGGATGGTGGCGCGGACCGCCGCAGTCCGCGCCGCCCGGACGCCGTTATTTTTGACGAGTCAACTAGTGTATAAGCGATGGACTTGTGAGCATCGAGGGGCCAGGAGAGGAGCGGTGAGATGACCGTCACGGCGGACAAGGCCGCCCGGACGGCACGGGCCGCGGAAGCGCTCATGGCCCGTCACGCTGACCTGCGGGAGGTGCTCGATCGCTGGGCGGGCGTGCTGGCCGCCGCCGCAGACAGGGGCGGCCCGGTGCGCCCGGCGCGGAACCTGCTGCGCGCCTCCTCGCTGACGAAGTGCTGCCGCATGCCCGGGCCGAGGAGCGCACGCTTTACCGGTCAGCACGGCGTGACCCGGACACCCGGCTGCTGGTGCAAGCACTGATCAGCGAGCACCGGCTCCTCGCATCGCTGACCGGCAGGCTCAGTGAGCCGGCGCAGCCGGCTGCCACCGCGGCGCAGGCCGCGGCGATCAGCGCGTTGTTCGCCAGCCATGTAGCCAAGGAGGATTCCCTGCTGCTTCCGGCGCTGGAGCGTTCGGGAGCTGACCTGGCCGCCCTCCTGGCCCGGGAGCCCCGCCTGGCAGGCGGCCAGTGCGCGGCATGATCCGCCACCTGTTGCCGGACCGCAACCCGCTGCGGCGCACCGCCGACCGGGTCGAGGCGGCCGTCATGGCGGGCCTGCCCGTGGTGTTCCTGGCGGCGGTTCCGCTGGCCGCCCTGGCTGCCGCGGGCTGGGCAGCAACTGACGGCCTGCGCGCCGGGCAAGCCCAGCCACGCTGGCGCCAGGTGCCCGCCGTCCTCCTGCAGGACGCGCCGCAGCCCGCCCACGGGCTGTCCCAGGCGTCGCTGGAGCCCCTGGTGCGGGCACGGTGGACAGACCCCGGCGGGGCGCCGCGGGAGGGTGAGGTCTACGCGCCCGGCGGCGCCAGGGCCGGCACGACCGTCATCGTGTGGACCGACAGGTCGGGCAGGCTGGAACCAGCCCCGCTGGCGCGCGGGGACGTCGCCGCGCTGGCGGCGCTGGCGGCTGCTGCCCTTGCCGCGGCCGCCGCGGCCGCCGTGGCGGTTACCGGATTCCTCGCCCGGCGTGCCCTGGACCGGCGCCGGCTTGCCGCCTGGGACGCCGAGTGGTCACGCACCGGCCCGCAATGGACCGGCCGGCTGTGAGGACTGGGAGCATCCGGCGCGGTGGCCCTCGCTGACCACGGCCCCGCACTCCTGGCACACCAGGCACGCCCAGCAGGCCGGGTCGCCGCCGTCGGCGGCCTCCCCGGATCCGGCCGGGGACTGTGGCTGCGGTGCTGCCCGCAGGGGATCAGCGGGAGGTTCGCCGCGCCCTCGCAGAGGCTGATCGCTGGTCATCGTCTCCTTCTCCTCCATGAACCCGGTCAGCCATGCCTGACCTTGCTTACGCCGAGATCCTCGGCTCGGCCGCTGCCCTGCGCACCGTCAGGCGGCAGCCGGCGCGGCGGGCAGGCCTGACCGTGAGGCGTTCGGTGATCAGGCCGCCGAGACCCTCGGTGAGTCCCTCGGCCAGGCCGAGGTGCAGCCGGCAGATCGTGTCCGGGTCGGCGACGGCCACCTCGGCGAACGGGCAGCGGGCGAGCGTGAACTCGATCTGCGGTCCCCGGTCCGTCCGGGCCGGGCGGAACCCCCGCCGTGATATCTCCTGCTCCAGCAGGTCGGCCGGGTCGCCCGGGCCGGTCATTTCGGCGGCGCGACGGTGCCCTTCCTGCCGTCCGGCTTGCCGCGGGTCCTGACCGCGCCGCACTGCTGCCGACAGCAGGCCGGCCAGCCAGGCGTAGGCGCCGGGGGTGCCCCACTCGCCGGCCGCCTCGGGGTGCAGGCGGTACAGCAGCCGGGGCCGCCCGGGCCGGTCACGGCGCTCGGCCTCCTCGGTCACCAGCCCGGCGTCCTTGAGTATGGCAAGGTGCTGCCGGACGGCGTTGTGGTTCAGCCCGGCGTAGCCGGTGAGCTCGGCCACGGTGACCGGCGCCTGGGCGTCGGCGATGTAGCGGAACAGGCGGTGGCGTGTGGGATCGCCCAGCGCCCTGGCCTGAGGCTGCATGTCCGCAGTCATCGTCGGCAGCCTCCCCGGAGATTCTCTGGCGTCTGGCAAAGTAACGCGCCGGCCGGCGTCCACGTCGCCTGGCGGTGACGATCACATGACGCGGAAGCCGAGCGCCGAGGCAGCGGTGCCGTCCATCATCGACGGGTCCCACGGCGGGTCCCACACGACACGGACGTCGACGGGCAGGCCGTCTCCGGCCGCCTGCCGCACGGCGGCCTTCGCTTCCTCCGGCAGGCTTTCCGAGACCGGGCAGCCCGGAGTGGTCATTGTCATCTCGACCACGAGCACGCCGTCCTCGGCGCGCACGTCGTAGACCAGGCCGAGCGAGACCACATCCAGGTA
>DPMS01000661.1 GCA_003541285.1 Actinomycetota bacterium | reverse complement strand
GGCGGATGCGAGGGAGGACGACGGTGAGCCTGTTCGGATTTCGCAAGACCCAGATGGTGACCGCGGACGAGGCGCTGGCCGGCCGGCCCACCGCGATGCCTGTGCCCGGCCGGCACGAGGTGCTCGGCGGGCCGCTCCGCCCTCCCTATCCGGCCGGCACCGAGGTGGCCGAGTTCGCCCTCGGCTGTTTCTGGGGAGCAGAACGCAGGTTCTGGCAGACGCCGGGAGTGGTGTCCACAGCAGTCGGTTATGAGGGTGGCCTGACGCCCAACCCGACCTATGAGGAAGTCTGCTCCGGGCGGACCGGCCATGCCGAGGCAGTGCGGGCCGTATTCGACCCGGCCCGGGTGACCTACCAGGATCTGCTCAAAGTGTTCTGGGAGTCACACGACCCCACGCAGGGCATGCGCCAGGGCAACGACATCGGGACCCAGTATCGTTCGGTCATATTCTTCGCTTCCCCCGCGCAGCAGTCGGCGGCGGAGGAATCCCTGGCCGCCTACCAGAAGAACCTGAGCGAGGCCGGCTACGGGGAGATCACCACCGAGGTCGTGCCGGCCGGTGAGTTCTACTTCGCCGAGGACTATCACCAGCAGTATCTGTCAAGCAACAAGAACCCGGACGGGTACTGCCCTGATCACGGCACGGGCGTGTCCTGCCCGGTCGGGGTCGTCCGCGCGGACGGCTGAGGGCTGCCGGAGGAAGCGCGAGTCTGCGGACGTGCGGGGGTCTGCTCCTAGCCCGAGGAGACGATCGCGATGAGTGAGCTTCCGCCCGAAGAGGTACCCGCTGCGTCGGATGCTGTGCACGAGGCGGCCAGCGGCCGGGTGATACACATCACCGAGGGCGGGCTGTCCTCCGTGTGGCAACATGAGCGCCGATCATCCGGGCGGGCCGGATAGCCCCTGGGTGCCCGGGATGATCTCCTCCACAGCCCACGCAGGTTCACTGCGCGAGTCCGGCCGCCGTGCGCACATCGGGTTCTGTCACCACTGCGTGCCGCCGCAGGAGGCCATTCCTGGCACCCACCTGGTAAGCAGTCCCTGTTCCGGGTGCTAGGGGGCGGTCAGGTTCTCCCGGCTGCCATAGGCGCACAGCCCGTACAGGGCGACCAGGTCCATCGCGATGATCACCACGGACCACAGCGGGTAGGCCGGGATGAAGAACATCTGGTCGATGGCGTTAAGTCCGAGCACCACCACCCCGAACCAGCGCGCCAGCTGGTTGGTCGCCAGGATCGCGGCCGCCGCGAGAAGCTGCAGTGCACCGAGGACCAGCGTGATCCAGCCCCAAGAGCGCAGGCTGCCGAACACGTAGTGGGCGTTGGCGACGAACACGTGCGAGTTGGCGATTGCGGCGATGCCGTACATCAGGTTGAAGCAGCCGATCACCAGCAGGAGGACGGACGCGAACAGGACCAGGCCGTAGCCGTGACCTGCCGCGTGGCTCCGGGCCTCGCCGGGAGCTGGTGTGGTTGATGGCGGTATCACAGTGACCTCCCAGATCAGAGTCGCCAGGCGTCGCCGGCGGAAACCACCCCGGCGGCTAAGGGTGTCCTTACACAGGCCCGCCTGGCATCACCCGGTATGGGTGGGATCTGCGACCGGGGTTGCGTGGACCTCGACTCGGCGAACGCGCTCGGCGTCGCCGGTTACGCCGCCCCCTCCCCGGCGGAGGCGCTCAGCCGGTGGCGCGCCGCCAGCGCGGGCAACCTCGATCACACCGGCTGGTCCGGGACTACCTTCGCGGGCTTGATTCGGCCACGCGTGCCTTACCAGCAGCGCAGGCGCGCGAGTTGGGGGAGCATGGGCTCCCGGTCCGGCGGGTCGCGCGCGAATCACCCAGCGGTTCCCGGCAGCGCGGCACGCAGGGCTGCCATGGCCGCGGCCAGGTAACGTCGCAGCGCGGCCCGGCTCACGCACATGGCCGCGGCGGCCTCCTCGTCGGTGAGATCCAGGTAGAGCGTGAGCACTACCGCTTCCCGCTGGCCGGCCGGCAGTGCACGCAGTGCCTGGACCACAGCCGAGTCCTCGAATCGCGGTGCCTGCCGCCGGCCTCCCGCCCGGTCCGGCCTCGCGGGCGCCGCCGGTGGCTGCCCGCCGCCGGCCGGACGACGGTGCGGCACTACCCGGCGTGACCGTGCCACGACCAGCCGCCGTAGCTGAGGCAGGCTGCCGTCGCAGGCGCTCATGGGCTTCCGCGGCCGGTGCAGAGCTGTGAACGAGTCCACCACCACAGCTTCCGAGGTGCGGGAATCACCCGTCAGCAAGGCCGCCAGCCGGAACAGTGATCGGTAGTGCGCGTGGTACAGATCCGCCACAGCGGGGCAGAATCCAAGCTCCGCGGCGCTCTGGGCGGCTCCGGCCCGCCCTTCCTTCCGCCCGCGCGGCCGCCAGGAAGCTCCGTCCGATGCGGCGCTGGGCACCCAGCCCGGCTCGCCGGTGTCACCCAAGGAAACCCCACTTCGCGCCTGCTGGCTGATCGCCTAACCCGGTGGTGCGCTGATCCGGAGGGCGAACCGCAGGTCAGTACTCTAGGAAGGTGCAGGAAGCTGGATGGCCGCTTATCCCGAAGGAAGTAGAAGTTACATGAAGCTAAGTATCTGAACAAGATGATACACGAAGCAACCGGCAGTTTTAGCGGAGACCCCATAACATGAGAGCTAGACTCTTCTATCCTCTTCGGGAAGGATGGGCACATGACCGGTGAGGACTGGAGGCGGCTCGCCGATTACGTCGTCGCGCGCCGGGTCGAACTCCACCTGCGGGACCGGCGTGCGTTCGCCGAGGCGACTGGCGTGACCGACCGGACGCTGGGAAAGCTCGAGAACGGCCAGCGGGTCTCCGCCAGCACTCTTGGCGTGGTCGAGAACCGGCTGGGCTGGGCCCCCGGGTCGTGCCGCCGGATACTGGCCGGCGGGGAACCTAACGCTGCGCCTGCCGACCCTGGGCAGGCCGAGTATGACGACCCGACACTCCGCCACATCGCGAGCACCCCGGGACTGCCCCCCGACGTGGTCCGCGGGCTCATCGCACTCGCCCGGAACTGGCGGCAGGGCAGCGAAGGCACTGACGAGTCGGCGCAGCGGCGAGCCTGACCAGCGGCCATCCAGCTAACGGTCCGGTCGGCCGGCCGCGGCGCGCCCATCACGCCCGGCTGGCCGGCCTAGATACCCAGGCCAAGGCATACCCGGATGCCCAGGAGCCGGATACAGCCGGCGCCCCCGGGTGAGGATGACGCGCGCGGCGCCGGGGCCGGGGAGGCACTGGGAGTCGGCACCGACGACGACGGTGTGCTCGAAGGCGGCGGCACAGCAGCCACCGTGACAGGCGATCCCGGCGCTCCTTGCGCCGCGGCCACTGAGGTGCCCGGCGCGGGGTGCGAGCGGCCGCGATGTGAGGCGCGCGGGTGTGCGGCTGGCCGCCGGGAGACGGCTGACTGGCTGGCGCCAGGCACGGTGTGCCGGGCGGGCGGGGCACTGCTGCCCGGGCTGTGCCCGTGCGGTGCCGCGGCGAAATACACCGCTGCCGATGCGGCAACCAGCACGGCTGATGCGGTTCCCCACGCGACCGGGTGAACTCGCAGCACCCTGGCCGCTCTGCGAAGCCAGCTCCCACCGAGTGCCACCAGCAGCGCGGCGGACGGGACGGGCACAAGCGTGCGCCAGCGTTCCGGCCGCGAGGCGCGCACCGCCACCCGCACCGCCGCCCGCTGGCGATCGGGGGGCAGCGCATCGGATACGTACACCCTCAGCTCGCCGTCGGGCCCCCGCCGGGCGAGAGCGCTCAGGCCCGCCGGCAGCGTGACGTGACTGACGCGGATCACCCCGGCTCCCCGGCCGGCGATACAACCTGCAAGATGGTCGCCCACCACTCGTGGGGGTCTCCCTCGCCGCCGACGACGGCGATCACCTCGGTGCCTGCCACATCAAGCCGCACGGGAACATCCTCACGGCGCAGCTCGCGCGCCGCGGCAAGCAACGAGGGCGGCAACGGTGCCGACGGCACGGAAGGGCGGGCAGGAGCGCCGGCCGCTGCCGCGATCATCTCGAAGTACTCCAGGCGCTGGCGCAGCTCAGCCTGGGCAGTCCTTGCCTCGGAAAGCTCACCCTCCAGCTGCCTGAGGCGGCGCCTCACTCCCCACACGGCCTCCATCCCTTCCTCAGGCCCGCGCTGACCGGCTCGCCGGCACCGGGTCTCTTACTGTTGCGCCGGATAGCGCAGTTCTCACGTCGGATCCGGCCCGGATCGACCTTTCCAGGATGCCCCGGAACGCGCCGGCGGGGCCAGCCCTGAATGGCCGGCGCGCCGATAACGCAGCACCTGGGCAACACCTCGGGGGCCGGGATGCGTGCATTAGGCGACGACCATGACGACGGAGGCGGGATGACCTTCGAGGAGTTCGCGCCACGCGGATGCCCGGGGTGCTGGGATTCGCCGCGGTCCTGGCTGGTGACCGGGCGGCCGGCGAGGACCTGGCCCAGGACGTGCTGATCCGCGCGTACTCCCGATGGGACTGGATCGGCTGCCTGGACCGGCCGGAGTTCTGAGACCGCTGTGACGCCGAGATCACCGAACTCCTCGGCGGCACCCCGGGCGCGGTCCGCGGTTACGCATCCCGCGCGCTCACGACGCTGCATATCCAGCATCTTGCGGCACTCACCGCGGGCACGGCGCGAACCTGCGCGCCTGCCCCCGGCCGGGCTGTCACCACGGCGGCTGCGGCGCGGCCGGCGGCAGCAGCGTTCGCGCTGCACGGCACGGTTGCGGGGAAGATCAAAATCGTTCAGCCGCGGCCCCGCCGGCTGAACGGGTGGCAGCCGGGTCCTGGCAGCGGCAGGACCAACGACCCTACCCACGGTCGGGTTCCCGGCCGATCGTGGTGCCCGCAGCCGTTCCCGGCGGGCCACCGAGCCCGCACGCCGGATCCAGGTCACCCGGGACAGCTTCATGACGGGGCGTGGCTGCCGGGGGGAAGGAGCAGGTCATGAGCGCGGGAGTTTCCGCCCTGGCCGAGACGATGATGAATCTGTCCCGGTACCACCGGGAGCATGAGAAGTTCTATGCCCAGGCACCGCTGGAGCAGGCGATTGGGTTGCAGCGCTGGTCCCGCTCGCTGAAGGCGCTCGCGGATCGCTGGCAGGAGGCCGAGCCGGTGAAGGCGCCCCTGCCGGTCCGCTACACCGGCTGCACTGACCTGAACGACAAGGCCGCTATCGAGACGAGCGGGATCCTGTTCCTGGAAGGCGAGGGTGAACCGCCCGAACTCGCCAAGATGAAGCGCGAACTGGAGGCAGCCGCCGACGATTTCGCCGCGACCGGGGCCTGGATGTCCGAGGCGATGCAGGCGTCGTGGGGGATGGCAGAGGCGCTGCTCAGCCTGCCCGAGATCGCTGACCTGCTGGGCGAACGGCACCGGATCATCGCCAACGACTGGCAGGCCGCCGGGCTCAACACGCTCATCGCCAACCTGATCCGGCGTGCGCTGGCTGTGCTCGGTCAGGTCGATTTCTCACCGGCCGCGCTGCGCGCGGACCTGGCCGGCCAGCGGACGGCCGTCCGCTACGTCTTCTCGGCCTCCGAACTGATCGACCACGCGACCGACCTCATCACCGAATCCGCTGGCCTGGTGCATGACAACGAGCGCCGCTGGCGGGTCTTCCACGACCGGGTCGCCGTCCTGACCTGAGCGGCGGCCGCCCGGCTGGAACCCCGAACCACCGTGTCTTGGTGACGCTCGCCATCACCCCCAGCTCATATTGCTGATCAGCGGGGATCAGCACTTCGGCCTTGTGCAGCAGCGCGGCCAGGATCGTGGCCTTCACCACGCTGCTGGATGCCGGTGGGGAGCTGGGCTG
>DPMS01000933.1 GCA_003541285.1 Actinomycetota bacterium | reverse complement strand
AACCAGTCGGGCAGGATGTCGTTGTACTTCGCCCACCAGCCCGGGGTATTGGCCTGGCGGGCGAGCGCGAGCATGCCGGCCCGCAACTGCTCGTCGGTCACGCCGTACAGGCTGAGCAGGTCGGAAATGTCCCGCTCCTTGAAGCCCACCCGCCCGTGCTCGATCCGGCTGATCTTGGAGCGGGATCCGCGGATCTCGTATCCCGCCTGGTCGGGCGCGATGCCGCTGGCCTCGCGCAGGCGCCGCAGCTGGGTTCCCAGCATGATCCGCAGCACGGTCGGGCCGCCTCTGGCCTCGTCCACGATGGGCTCGCCAGGCAGTTCGTCGCTTGGCTGAACTGCGCTCATCACTGGCTCCGGACCGGTTGGTTAGCGCTCAGTGCCCACTCCAGACGGACGGTCAATAGGGCGTCACTGCACCAAGCGGGGAGGCCGGACGGACAGTAAGCCCTCCGGCGGGTGGAGACGCAGACAGCACAATATCACCGGAACGGCGCCATGTCGTGAGCCGATTGAGGGTCGTGGAATTGAATGGCCCGGATGACCCTGCTAATCAGCTGACTAGGGTGTCAAACTCACCGTTCTTCAGACCATGCAGGAACGACGCCACCGCGGTTCGCGGATAGATGAGCGCCGGGCCGGACTTGTCGCGGGAGTTGCGGACGGCGATCGAGCCGCCGGGCAACTCGGCGATCTCGACGCAGCTTCCGGTGGGGTTGCTGGCGCGGCTCTTGCGCCAGCGCGCTGCGAGCAGGAGTCCGGCCGGAAGGCTGTCGGTAACCAGCATTGTCTCTCCGGGTGGGGAGCGAGGTGCGGGGGGCTGGATAGACACAGGTGGGACAGCAGGTGTGCAGGTGCACGACCAGTCTAACATGCTGATGCATGTGCATATGCCATTTGCATCGTGGTGTGCATGCACTTTCTGTGTGAGATCACTTACTGATCGTGCCAGCCTCGGCGGCTGCCTCAGTCGGATCCGGCGATGGTGGCGAGAGCCTCGATGCGGCCTCCGCGCTCGCCGCTGGTCATCCACCGGTAGCCGGCATAGCCGATGATCACCACGAGGAGTGACATCACGAGCATGATCGTGCCAAGGGCGTTGAGCGCGGGGCCGCCGTTGCCGCCGTGCTGCTGCGAGTAGATGAGAACTGACATCGGCGTGCTCGCCGCATCCTTGAACAGCAGGTCCACGATCACGAAGTCGTCGATGACGCTGGAGAAGACCAGCACCGCGCTGGCGAAGATGGCCGGGGCCAGCAGGGGCAGCATCACCCGGTACATGACCTGGAACTGGGTGGCTCCCAGGTCAGCGGCTGCCTCCTCGTACTGCCGCCCGATCGTCACCAGCCTCGCCTGCACGATGATGGCTGGCCAGCTCACGTTCCAGGTGACCAGGCCGAGAACCTGTGCCCCGGTGCCGAGATGCACGAACGTGAACAGGTACTGGAACACGAAGAACATCGCCACGCCGAAGATCAGCTCGGGGATGACGAAGGACAAGATCATTATGAAGTTGGCTGACGACGCGGTATAGCCCCGCCACCGGTTGATGCCGAGCGCGAATGCCACCCCCAGCGGCACCGCGATCACGGTGGTCAGGAACGACAGCCACGCCGTCTGGATGACCGCGGCGTGCAGCGCCGGGTCGTGCAGGACCGAGTTGACCGGGTCACTGAAGTACCAGCGCCAGGAGAATCCCTGCCAGACGCTCTGCGATTTGCCGTTGTTGAACGAGAACAGGATCGCCAGCCCGATCGGTAGCAGCGACCAGATCAGGTAGAGCCAGGTGAATCCCTCCAGGAACACCGGATGGCGCCAGGGATTGCGCCTGCTGGCCAGCCAGCTGCCGGTGCGCGGCGGCGAGGCAGCGCCCTGGCCGGCCACCGGGGTCGTGGTGGCCGTCATGCGGCCCTCCGTGACGAGCGGTTGGTCGCGACCACGTAGTAGATCATCGGGACGACCAGGACCAGCAGGAAGAGCAGCGAGAAGACCGCTCCCTGGCCTTCCTCCAAGCCCTGTGACGCGGTCAGCTGCTCGTCGATCACGTTGCCGATCATGGTTGTTCCCGCGGTGCCGGACAGCAGCTGATTGGTGAAATAGTCGCCAAGCATCGGCAGCGCCGTGATCAGCATCCCGGTCATGATCGGCTGACGGCTGAGCGGCAAGGTGACCCGGATGAACGTGCGGGCACGGCCCAGGCCCAGGTCACGGCCCGCCTCGATCAGCGCGGGGTCGATCCGGTCCAGGCCCGCATAGAGCACCAGGATCAGGTAGGGAATGTAGCCGTAGACCAGGCCGAGGACGACCGTTATCCCGAGGCCACCGAGCCAGTTGACCGGCTGGCCGATCAGGTGCAGGAAGCTCAGGACCTTGTTCACGTACCCGTCGGTCTGCAGCAGGTCGATCCAGGCGAGCATGCGCATCATGTAGCTGATCCAGAACGGCGCGATCAGCAGCACCAGGAACAGCCCCTTACGCCGGCCGGCGAACCTGGCCACGAAGTAGGCGGCGGGGTAGGCGATCAGCAGGCAGAGCAGTGAAGCCGCGGCGACGTAGACCAGCGTCCGGACGGCGATCGGGACGACGAAGGCCGAGACTCCGCTCACATCGCGCCAGGCTGCCGTGAAGTTCACCGCGCTCCACTGCACCGGATTCCAGACCGCGACCGGGTACCCGAACAGGTCATGCCCCCCGGCCGCGATGGCGACTATCGCGTAGAAGGGCACGACGAACAGCAGCGCCAGCCAGATGATGCCCGGTGCCGCGAGCGCCGCCCAGAACAGCCGGTGCGGTTCCCTGGGCGTTCCCCGCCGTCGCTCCGCGCGCAGTTGCACCACCCGGGCCTTCCTATGCGCTCTTGGCCTGGAGCCAGGCCTGCTCCCATAGGGCGTCGGCGGCGACCGGCAGCTGAAGTTCCATCACGCCGCGACGGAAGAACGAGGGGAGGACGGCGGTCGACATCAGGCTTGGCGGCAGCAGTTTCTCTTTCACCAGGCGCTGCGGAGTGACCTCGTTGAGCGGCTGCATGTACCCGTTGAAACTGATGTTGGTCAGGACGTTCGGCAGGTCGAGCAGGTAGTTGAGGAAATTGTGGGCGAGCACCGGGTTGGGTGCCCCGTGCAGCACGGTGATCAGGTCGTTTCCCACCGGGCCCTTGCCGTCTGGCGGGAACCAGTACCCGACCACCTCGACCGGGACTCCCTTGGGCAGGTAAGCCGGGGCCGCCGCGATGTCACCCGACCAGGCGTGGTGGATCCAGGTCTGGCCGCTGGGGATCTCGGTGTAGTCGTTGTTGTCGATGTGCACGTTCGTCAGGCGCGCCAGGTCCTGCAGCGCCTTGCCGGCCGCCGCGACCTGTGTGGGATCGGTGGTGTTCAGGTCGAAGATCCCGTTCTTCATCAGCCCGAGGCTGATGCCCTCCCTGGCATCGTCGAGTATCGCGACTTTGCCGCTGTACTTGCCCTGCCACGGCATGGCCCAGGGATTGGCCATCGTGTACGGGTTCTCGGGAACCTTGTCCTTCCGCCACGCGATGCCGGTGGTGTAGATCGTGTAGGGCACCGTGTACTGCCACTTGCCGTCATAGAAGGGATTCCGGAAGTCCGGCCACGCCTGGGTGATGTTCGGGATGTAGCTGTGATTGAGCGGCTGGATCAGCTTCGATTCGACCAGCTGGCCCAGCACGTCGATGGTCGGGAAGAAGATGTCGAAGTTCAGCTGGCCGGTGCGGAGCTTGGCCATCGCCTCGTCCATGGTGTTGAACGTGGTCAGTTCGACCTTGCAGTTGAACTTCTGCTCGAAGTTCTTCATGACCTGCGGGTTCAGGTATGCGACCCAGTTGTAGATCCGCAGCGTCGCCCCCTGCTCGGGGGCCAGGCCGCTCTTGATCGCCGGATTGTCTTTGAAGGTCGGCCAGGTGACCGGGTGATTCGGCCTGGGCAGCAGGATCGCGGTCGCGCCGCCGGGGGTGTTCCCGCCTGACCCGCAGGCTGCCAGCAGCGGGCCGAGCCCGCCCGCCAGCAGGCCAGCCCCAGCGCTCTGGCGCAGGAAGCTGCGCCGGGACAGCCCGGGGCGCGGTGTTCCGTCCTGCGGCCAGCCTTCTCTCGGGTGCATCGTCAGCCACCTCATTCTCGGGCGGTCGCTCGGCGCGAGGTCCCTGCGGGTCGCGACAGTCTGACTGAACGGTCCGTCAATACGTCGTACTCCTGCGGAGGTGCAGGCGCAAGACTTTCTGTGTAAAACGTCCGTTCACGCGCGGATGGTACGGGCGAAATCAGCGAAGTTGCCGATGAAGCGGTCGATGTCGGACTCGTCGTGCTGAACCGAGATGAGCCACTGCTCGATCTTGCCCCAGGGCGGCAGGAAGACGCCGCCATTGTGCTGGAAGAGCCAGTGGGCGTGGCTGCACCGGTCATCGATCTCCAGGAACCCCCGGTAGTCGCGGACCGGGCTGGGGGAGAAGACCACACATCCCTTGGCGCCGGCCGAAACGACATGCGCGGCCAGGCCGCAGCGGGCGATGTGGTGTTCCAGTCCCGCGACCGCGCGGGCACGGAGCCGGTCGATCCGCTGGTAGGCCTCCGGGGTGGCGACCTCACACAGCATGGCCCGGGCCGCCGCCATTGCCAGCGGATTGCCGTTGAAGGTGCCCACCATCTCGTA
>DPMS01000348.1 GCA_003541285.1 Actinomycetota bacterium | reverse complement strand
GTCCAGGAGGCGCTGACCAACATCCTCAAGCACGCCGGAGGTGCCTGCGCAGATGTGACGATCGGCTGCGCGGATGAAGCGGTCACGATCGAGATCACCGACGACGGAACGGGGGAGCCCGGTAACCGGGCCCCGGCCGGCGGGCACGGGCTGGCCGGGATGCGCGAGCGGGCCGCGATATTCGGAGGCGAACTGCACGCCGGGCCGCGGCCCGGCGGCGGGTTCGCCGTGCGCGCCCGGCTGCCGCTAGCCGACCGCCTGCCGCTAAGGGACGGGCTGGCGTGATCAGCGTCCTGATCGCCGATGACCAGGACCTCGTCCGCGAGGGCCTGCGGATGCTGCTGGAAGCCGAACCGGACCTGGCCGTCGCGGGGGAAGCCGGCGACGGCAGCCAGGCGCTGGCCCAGGCACGGCTCCTCGACCCCGACGTGATCTTGATGGACGTCCGCATGCCCCAGATGAACGGCATCGAGGCCACCACCCGGCTCGTCCAGGACGGATCCCGGGCACGGATCCTGATGCTGACCACCTTCAACCTCGACGAGTACGTCTACCACGCGCTGAAGGCCGGGGCGAGCGGCTTCCTGCTCAAAGACGCCAGCCGCGAACAGCTGACCAGCGCCGTCCGCGCGGTAGCCGCCGGCGAGGCCCTCCTCGCCCCCGCCATCACCCGGCGGCTGATCGAGGACTTCTGCCGCGGCCCCGCCCCCGGCACCGCGGCAGCCACCGCGGCCGGGCGCCTCAGCGAACGCGAACTCGGCGTCGTGCGGCTGGTAGCCCAGGGCCTGTCCAACGCCGAGATCGCCGCCAGGCTCTACCTCAGCGAGGCCACCGTCAAGAGCCACATCGCCCGCATCCTCGCCAAACTCGATCTGCGCGACCGCGTCCAGGTCGCCGTCTACGCCTACGAACACGGCATCATCCGGCCTGGCCGCGGCACTCAACCCCCCGGCCGGGGAGCAAGACCTTAACGCGAGTCAGGCGGCGGCTCAGGGCTGGGCACCGGCCGAGCGGGGTGACATTGCCGACCGCGGCGAGTTCCTATCTGACCTCGTCAAGTCCGCAGCTCGGCGATGAGCTTGCGCAAGACCCTTGCGGTGCCGCGCTCGCGGGCGAGTTCCTCCTTGATAGCTGTGGACGTGCAGGCCAGGGCCGGGGCGGCCAGGCCGCTGAAGAACTGCCGGTAGGACCGCAGCGCGCTGGGCAGGGTGACGATGTCCCGGTAGCCGCGCTGAAACAGCGGGACCATCCTGCCGCTCCCGAGCATCCGGGAGGTGGCCGCCGGATCGGACAGTTTGCACAAAGCTGACGACCGGTAGAGCACGCCGGCTCGTACCCGCCCACCCCCCGTCGTCGCGTACCCGCCGATATCGCGCAAGTTCGGCACCGACCGGATGCCGATATTCGCGCCTGGAACAAACGGGTCATTGGCTGCCATATCCGCCTTCCTGCCCTAGGCCAGGGCGGGTGATCTCAGAACGAATGATGTCGCCGGGTCTCCACTTGCGCCCGAAATATGCGCCATACCTTCCTGGCTATATTCACACGGCCGAGTTCCCTGTTCCGAACCGGCCGCCGGACAAGGGTTTGCTCCGATGAATGACTGGCCATATTCGGGGTGCCGGCAAGCTAGCAGCAGCAATCGGGAAAAGGTGCACAATGAATGAGATTCCGGAATCCCTGCGCCAGGCGCCGGAACGGTGGCTGCTCGGGTTCACCGCGGCCGATCCGTACTCCCCAGCCGGCGACGGCCGTCCGTGGGGGGACGGCACGGCGATGGCGGCCCGTGCCTACGCGGGCGAACAGCCCTGGGACACCGGCAACGAGGTCACCCCGATGATCGGCGGTTTCATGGCGATGAACGCCATCCGCGACGCCTTCGAGAACGCGATCGACGAGGCCGGCGCCCTCGCGGGCAAGGGCAAGCCGCCCGGTCAGCGCGGCCATGTGTACATCGCCGGCTGGGAGTTCAACGCTCTGCGGGATACCTCGACGGCCAACCCGTGGGGTGACGGGCCGTGGCAACCCGGCATGACGGCCGGCGAGGACCAGACAGCCCTGGGGCTCGTGGTCCGCATGATGTCGGCTGGGATCGTGGTCAAGCTCCTGCTCTGGATGCCGGCCGCCAGCCAGCGCAAGATGGTGAGCAACCTCGCTGACGAGCACTGGGCGGTTGCCGCGGCCGTGCAGGACCATAACTCGAACCTGCAGGCGCTCTGGCAGCTGAGCCAGCCTATCGGCGTTGCCGCGCTCGACCTGCGCGTCGCCGCGCCGCCGCTGGCCGTGCTGCACCAGAAGGCGATCGTGGTCCGGGTCGGCGCCGTGAACGTGGCGTTCTGCGGTGGCGTGGACCTCGCGTTCACCCGCCGCGACTGCGGGCTCGTCCCCGGCACCTCGATCGGCTCAGGCGACTGGCAGTCAGGTGCCGCCATCCCGCGGCCCGGCGACGGCTGGCCCAAGCAGAGCCCGCCGCCGTACGGCGGATACCCGGACTACCCCTATCCCGGCTCCCCCTTGCTGGCGGCGGGACCCGGCCCCGAGAATCTGCCCGCGAATGTCTACGGCAGCGGCAACCAGCACTGGCACGACCATCACCTGCGGCTGGAGGGCCCGATCGTGGCGACGCTGGAGCAGCAGTTCGCCGAGCGGTGGATCAGGGACTGCAATGGCAGGGCCAGCGTCTTCGACCGCGACTCCGCCATCGACAGCGCCGGCCAGGTCCAGCTGACCAGCGCCGAAGCGATCTCGCACGGCAAGGTCGGGCGGCTCCCGCCCGCCGAGGCGGTAGCACCGGCCGGGACGGCAACGGTGCAAATGTGGCGCACAATCCCGCTGTGCCCGGGCATCAGCACCGGCCCATTCGCGCGCGGCGAGTTCACCGTCCTGGCCGGCCTGGCGAACGCCGTCAGCCAGGCAGCCGAACTGATCACGATCTGGGACCAGTGCTTTTGGAGCGAGCCGCTGGCCAGGCTGCTGGCCACCCGGCTGATGGCGAATCCCGGGCTGAGGCTGCTCATCGTCATCCCGCCGTACGGCAACGACACCGAACTGGCGGAGATGGAAATGACGCTCCGCAAGAACGCCCTGCAGGACCTGTGGCGCGGACTGGACAGCCATGGGCGGTCCAGGGTGGCGGTCAGGGACATGTGGGCGCGAGCCCCCGGGGTCGGCGTCTATGTGCACGCCAAATCGCAGACCTACGACGACCAGTTGCTCGTTTGCGGGTCCGCGAACTTGAACCGCAGGTCGACCGAGTGCGACGCCGAGCTGGACTGCGCCGTGCTGCACCCGCCGACTGCCCGGGCGCACCTGGCCAGCCTCTATTCCTGCATGACGGGACAGACGTGGTCCGATTTCAGCACCGGATGGCTCGCCCGCTACTGGGCAGGCATGACCAGTAGCGCGGCCCGGGACCTGATCAAAGACCCGTTCTTCGCCGAGACGATCGGCAGCCCCATGACCCCTAACGGCGTGCCGATGCCCTACAGCCCGGCACAGCCGGCCCCGTCCGAGCCCACCTCGATCGGGCCGCCCATCGAGTCGGGCACCTGCCAGTTCCCGGACTGCGCTGGCGACCCGCAAGCGCCCGGCCGACTGGACGAGATCACCTTCCTGCTGGAGCGATGCCACCACGGCACACACTGGCCCTGGCGCCAGGCAGCAACATGCCCACCAAGGATTTCAAACCAGGTCAGGCGCCCGACACCATCGCTGCCTGGCTGGAGAAAATGACTGCCCTACGCCAGCGGGCGGGAGTCCGACCCGAAACGCAGCGTGGAAGGCGTACTTGACAGCGTGAAGCCCGGGGTCCATTCGCGGGACACTGCTGTTGCTCCCGACCGCTTGCCGACCCCCTGTCCCGGCGGCGCGAGCAAGACCGGCGCCGCTGCAGAAGCCGGGTCGGGCGCAGGGACCGCCAGACAGGACCGTACAGATCGCGTCGTTCATGTCAACCCTGTGACACTTCCGTGTCTGAACCTAGTCGGACCCAGCGGCCGACGACTGCGTCGAAGCAGCTTGCTTCCTTGGGAGTTCCCCAGTAACCGTCGTGCGTGCGAAAGCCCTTCGCCTTGAGGACGTTCATCAACCCGAGTTCGTCGCTGCCATACCTGAGATTCTCGATGGGCCAGATCCGGCCGGCAATGGGTACCGGAGTGCCACCGTCTGTGCCGTCGGCATCGTCGCGGAAGTTGGATGCAAAGATGTCGGCCAAGTTGACAATGTTGGTCCATTTGAAGCGGTCTTTCACCAGGGCACCGCGACCGCCGAGGTAGCCGCCCCTGTAGAGCCGGACCGCGTCGACTGGGCAACCGATGGTTGTCAACGACTCCACTGCTTCTGTGAGCCGAGAGTTCGTGCTGGTTGCCATCTGCGCCGGGAACAGCGCATCGAACGCAACGAGGCTCCCGAAGCTGTAACCGAGAATATGCACCGCCCCAGACCAGCCGTTGTCACGCAAGCTGTCGACAGCTTCGGTCAACGTGAGCGTCACCGTCTGGCGGTGCCGTTCCTCGTCGAAATAACGCATGATCCGCTGCACGGTGGCTGCGAGCGCCAGGAGCCTCGTGCGCCACAACGCCCACCCACCGACGGTGACTGCTCCGGCGGTGAGCGCGACCGCCGATGCATTGAGGCCGAAGAAAGTCTTTACCTGTTCCGGCAGCCACGAGCCAGCACCCGCCGCGATCAGCCAGCTCAAGATCGCGACCACGGCGCAGAGCACGAGCGCGGTGACGGCGATCAAGCCGTAGAAGAGTTGCCACTTAGCAAGCCTGGTCTTGGCCGGATGTCGGGCCGCCCGTAGCAGCCCGATAAGTCCAGCCACCGCGTACAGCGCCGATGTCAGAGCTCCAGGTGGTGCCGTCGGCCCCGCTGAGGTTGATGGTGGGTCCATATGCTTGCGGTAGTCGAGTTCGAAGACGTGCAACACCGGCTCGTCGCGTGGATCCAGCACGGTCTTGCCAAGGACCAGGCCACGTGGGGCAGTTACGTCTTTCAGCCTGGCAGCGCTGTAATTGCCCTGATTCTGCCGGTCGAGGACTGCCGCTAGGACGTCTGTGACGCCGTCGGCCGTGTTGGCTGGATAGGTGCCGAGACCCGGACAGTAGACGAGGACAGGCTCGGTGTGCGCCGTGCCGACCGGTTGGATCATGTTCACCTTCCAGTTTGGCCGATCATTTTGGCAAATGCGGGATCCATCTCCAGTCGGCCCTGCGGGTGCTATTTGCACCAGCAGCCACTCGGGAAGTGGCTGGGCTGTGTAACGCCCATTCGCCGGGTTGGCCCTGGTTGGATGCTCGGCTGGCCGAATTGGCTGAGTGAAGATCTCGTACATGACCTCGGGTGCCCGTGTTAGGAAAGGCACCTGTGCAGGTGTGCGCCGCTCGGGGTTGTTTCGTCAAAGCTGCCTACCCTCCAGGCACGGGCCGTCAGGATAGCTCCGCCACGCTGAGCCTGATGGCTGCTAGGAGGTCTCCGTCAGCTCTCGGGCCAAGCAGGTTCTGACCGGCCGACGGCAGCGGGATGGTGAAGATGAGCTGGCCGCTAGTACCTGGGTCAGGCTCGAGCGGCTGGGCGGTGATCGGGTCGGGAACCGATGTGACCTTGGGATTCTCTGATTGCCACGCCGCCCACAGGTGCTCATCCCCATCATCGTCGCTGGGGCCGACGTCGATGATCAGGGCGTCCTCCCATTCGGGCAGCGTCTCAAGATGGTTATGCCAGAAGAACAGGCCGTGCTCTTGCTGCAGGTGCAGGACACTCAGCTGCAAGGAGTAGCGGCAGCGCGGCGAGACCGTCTCCGGTGTCAGATTCTCCCGCTGCAGCTGCGACGCCCCCTGCGCGTCTAGCAGGAAGACACTGGCCAGGCACGCAGCTCCGCCGGGTATGCCGACTTGACCGGGCTCAGCGGTTACCGCGTCGTCCTCGGGAGTCGGCCCCGCCTGCGTGGCGACGTGTTTGCCAGCGACCTTGCCGAGTTCGATCGGGCAGTAGTGGGCCGCTGTCTGCTCGCTGAGCAGGACCGGCAGCCCGCGGATGCTGACCCGCACCTCGGCCTGCCAGACATCGATCACGTCGTCGTCAGTCGGCCGGGGCAGCTGGGCATTCACGAGCTCGGCGGTGGCCTTGCGGGTTCCGAAGAGGAACCGGCGCAGGTTCTGATAGCCCTCCTCGGAATTCACTTCCCCGTAGACGCCAGAGTGCGAACGGTGCACGAACGACCGGTTGGCATGGCGAACGTAGGCGTTGTCGATCTGCACCAGCCCGTCGCTCTTGGGGCCCACGGCCTTGGAGACAAGCCCGTAGTCCGCTGCGTTGGTCCCGATGAGGCAGAACACCCGGGCGGGGTCAACCCCGCCTGCCAGGTCGTGGGCGTCCCAATCATTGGGACGGTCAGGCGTGTGCTGGAGCACACTGTCAGGGGTCAGGTAGCGGTACATCACGTCGTGGTTGAAGATCTCCGCCCCCAAGGGCGCGATCTCAGGAACCGGGATGTTCATGCCAGCGACGGCGAACGCGATACCGTTGTGCGGTGTGGCGAAGGTATAGAGCTTGCCGACGACATCGGCCGCTCGGCGGCCGGCATCCGGGCATACCTTCTGGATCATGCTGCGGCAGATGAGACCGCCCATCGAATGTGCGACCAGCCAGACCTTGGCTGCGCCGGTCTTATCCAGGACGAGATCAGTAAACGCGAGCAGGCCTTTCGCCGCGGTTGGAAGGTCGTAAGAAGCGGCTTTCCAGTCGAATGTGTCAGCGGCGGTGTCGTAGAAGCGGTAGACCCAGATTGAATTCGGTGGTTGCGTGCCTTTCCCGGCGCTCTTAAGATATGCCTCCTGGCCTCCGTGCACGACGACCCGGTAGTCCTCGTCCTCCATCAGCCGCACGAGGGGCCCCGCGAACTGATAGAATTGTGGCTTCCCATCTCCATCGACGCGGACGTGGGTTGCGCCGGCGTTAAACCCATAGAAGGGATCGTCGGTGGCGCTGTCAATCCCGGAAGTACCACCGGCGAAGCCCCGAATATAAATAATTGGACAGGCGCCCTGATCTGCCATCGATCCCCCTAGAATTGGGCTGTGCCCCTAGCATCATTACCCAAGGGTCATTCCGCATAGTTAACAGATCAGACGTTCATCGGACAGGGGCTTAGGTCCTTAGCCTCGATCCACCGC
>DPMS01000388.1 GCA_003541285.1 Actinomycetota bacterium | reverse complement strand
ATGTGCGGGAACAGCGCGTAGTCCTGGAACACGGTGTTCACGGTGCGGGCGTAGGGGGGCTCGCGTGTCACGTCGGCCCCGCCGAGTTCCACCGTGCCGGCGTCGGGCCGTTCGAAGCCTGCGATCAGCCGCAGCAGCGTGGTCTTCCCCGACCCCGACGGCCCGAGCATGGTGAAGAACTCGCCCTCGGCGACCTCCAGGTCGACTCCGGCAACCGCTTCGAGCTGGCCGTACGTCCGGCGGACGCCTCTCAGCCGGACCGCGGGCAGATCGCTAGC
Source organism: Actinomycetota bacterium (assembly GCA_003541285.1). Taxonomy (GTDB): domain Bacteria; phylum Actinomycetota; class Actinomycetes; order Streptosporangiales; family Streptosporangiaceae; genus UBA9676. The sequence goes on along the minus strand of DPMS01000388.1, from coordinate 4,278 downwards.
GGGCTTCCCCCGGCCGTCCGCCGTTCCGCCCGGCATGCCCGTCGACGTCTCGCTCACCCGTGCCCTTCGTTCCTCATGCGCCAGTCCTGGCTGAAATGAAAACACGGACCCCATGCGCCAAGGGCGCCCCAGGGGCCGACGATTCCGATAACCTACAGGATTAGATGTTTGTGTCAAGTTCGTCACCAGGCACAAGCACCAGTCTTGCGCGGCCACTGGTTCCGGCCGGCGACGGGGAGGGGCAACCGTGGCACAGCCCGCGCTGACAACGGTCCGTGCGCGCACACTGTTCACACCGCTGGACGCCGGCGGCCGTGCGGACACCGTCACCCGGCGCCTGGCCAAGGCCATCCGGCTGGGCCTGCTGCTCGACGGCGAGCGCCTGCCGGCCGAGAGCCAGCTCGCCGGCCAGCTCGGTGTCTCAACCGTGACCCTGCGTGAGGCGCTCGCCACCCTCCGGACGATGGGCCTGGTCGAGACCCGGCGCGGACGCGGCGGCGGGTCGTTCGTGCGGGCGCCGAGCGAGCACCCCGCCGACCGCCTGGAGCGGCCGCTCAGGCTGCTGTCCCTGCACGAACTGCGCGACATCGGCGACCACCGCGCGGCCATCGCCGGCGCCGCCGCCCGGCTGGCCGCCGAGCGCGCGCTCGCCAGCGACGTCGCTGCGCTCCGCGAATACGCCGAACGACTGCGCGGGGCGGCCGCCCTGACCGACCGCCGGCGAGCCGACGCACGGCTGCACATCGAGATCGCGGCCACCGCCCAATCACCGCGCCTCACCCGGGAGGAGATGGACCTGTGGTCCGAGATCGGTGACCTGGTATGGCTCCCGGAACAGGATGTGGCATCGGTGTGCGGCGACCATGATCAGCTGATCGACGCCATCGAGGCGCGCGCGCCCGAACGCGCTCGGCAGATCGCCGAACGCCACGTGGCGGTGCAGACCAGCCGGCTGCTTGATCTGCGGCTCAGCCTGCACCAGCCATGAGAGCCGGGCAGGGTTCCCTCGCTGTCGGCCAGCATCCGCTGGCCGACCCCGCCACGCCCACCGATGCCGGCCAGCATCCGCTGGCCGGCATCACGCGCCTGATCGAGCAGGTGCTCGCCTCGGTGACAGAGGTTGCCGAGGCGATGACCGCCGTCGCGGTGGGGCGGCAGGCGCTGAGCCGCTCTGATCTTGGGGTCCTGCGCCCGCTCGTCGCGGACGTGCTGTACCGTCACCGGGGTTTCGCGGCTGGTGCGGGGGTGGTGCTGGCACCTGACGTGCTGGCGGATGTGCCGCGCTGGATCGACTGGTGGTGGGCGGACCAGGGCGCCGGAATCGGGCGGCTCGACGTCGACCTCGACCCTGAGTCGGCCGAGTTCTATGACTACACCACCACCGAGTGGTACCGGGAGCCCGCCCGCACCGGCCGGCCCTGCGTGGCCGGGCCGTATGTGGACTACATCTGCACCCGCAAATACACGTTCACGCTCTCGGTGCCGGTGACCGACGGATCGGTCTTCCTGGGCGTCGCCGGTGCGGACATCCTGGCCGGTGAGGTGGAAAGGATGGCGCTGGCCGCGCTGTCCCGGCTGGGCGGGCCGGCGGTCCTGGCCAGCGGCGGCGGCCGGGTGATCGCCTCCACCACCGCCACGATCCTGCCCGGCACGGTGCTGCCCGGCACGGTGCTGCGGCGTGGCCAGCCCGGCCAGCCGGACAGCATGTGCCAGCTGAGCGTCGCCGGGTCGCAGCCCTGGCTGCTGTTCCGGGAGCCGGCCCAGTTCCCCTGGATGAACGCGCCGCCGCCGGGTACACAGCCCGGGTGAACCCCGGGGAACGGCTGCTCCTCGCCGCTGACCGTCTCCAGCAGCGGTGGTCCTGGTTGGCGTTCGCCGTGGCGGTCTGGAAGAAGTTCAGCGACGACCAGGCCGGGAATCTCGCCGCGCTGGTCGCCTATTACTCTTTCGCGTCCCTGTTCCCGCTCCTGCTGGTGTTCGTGACCGTGCTCGACATCGTGCTCGGTTCCCATCCCGCGCTCCGCGACCAGGTGCTCAGTTCCACCTTCGCCCAGTTCCCGGTGATCGGGCCGCAGCTCAAGAGCAGCGTGCACTCGCTCAACCAGACCGGTGCCGCCCTCGTCGTCGGCCTGGTGCTGACCTTCCTGGGCGCCCGTGGCGTGGCCGGGGCGGTGCAGAACGCACTCAATTCGGTCTGGGGCGTCCCGCTGGCCCGGCGGCCCGGCTTCCCCTGGTCGCTCCTGCGCGGCCTCACGATGATCATCGTGGTCGGGCTCGGCGTGATCGCCACGTCATTGCTGTCGGGGCTCGCGGCCGGGGCAGGGCACGCCATCACCGGTGCGGGGGGTCACGTCGCCACCATCGCAGTCTCGCTGCTGCTCAACATCGGGCTGTTCTGGCTCGGTTTCCGGCTTGCCACAGCTGGCGAGGTGAGCACCCGTGACCTTTTCCCCGGTGCCTTGCTCGCCGCAGTCGCCTGGCAGATCCTGCAGTTGCTGGGCGGCTACATCCTCGGCCACCAGCTTGCCCGCAGCTCGTCGCTGTATGGCGGCTTCGCCGTGGTGCTTGGCCTGCTCGCCTGGCTATATCTCCAGGCCCAGATCACCCTGTATGTGGTGGAAGCGACTATTGTCCGCGCCCGCAGGCTCTGGCCGCGGAGCCTGACCGGGTAACCGGCCATTCCTGCATTCCGGGAAGAATAAGCGGTCAAATCGGGCGGCCGGCCACATGCGGGATCCGGGGCCGGTAGCCTGGCCGCACAGGACCAGCAACCCAGGCGCATTGGGAGGTCACGATGAGTCTGCCCGCAAATCAGCAGCGCACATTAGAGAAGATCGAGGGCAGGCTCACCGGCTCCGACCCGGACCTCACGTCCCTATTTGTGATCTTCAGCCGGCTCGCCAGGGACGAGGCGATGCCGCGGATCGAGGATGTGAAGGTCAGGCCGGTCGCCGACCGGGTCAAATTGCTCACGTCCCGGTCCCGGCGTATTTTCCGCAGGCCCGCCGCCCGGGTCCGGGCACTCCTGCTCCTGCCTGCGGCGCTGAGTGCCATGGTGTGTGCGGTGGTGATCGCCGCGGGGTTCCCCGGCGCACAGCGGCACACGCCTGCGGTGAAGCCGCCGGCCGGGCGGGAGCTGGTCGTGAAGTCCACCCGGCTGTGCCGCCTCGGACTGATCCGGATGCCCGTCCTGGCCTGTTAGGTCAGGTCACCGGCGAAGGTGAACATGCGAACCCGTGCGCGGCGAACCAGCGGCAGACCTGTGGCACCTTGTCCGGGGCTGACCGGCCACGCGTCCACACCACTGTCCCGGGACCAGATCGGCCGGGGTGAGCCCGGCGTAGGCGACGGTCAGTGCGGCATCCCCGGTCACCACCTCGACCAGCGGCAGGCCGCTGGCAGCCGCGGCCTGCCGTGCGGTCTCCGCGAGCACCGGGTCGGGTTCCACCAGCCGGGCGGTCACCTCCCGCCCACGCGGGTGGGCGGCCAGTACCGGGATCAGGTCGTCGTCTCTGTCGTGCCAGGCGCGCCAGTCGCGCCCCGCCATCGTGTTCATGCCCGCCGGGCTGCCGCCGCAAGGGCGGCCGGCGGCAGCCAGCCGTCGTGCTGCCAGACGATGCGCCCGGCCGCGGAGACCAGAGCGAACCACGGCTGGTCCTGGACGCCGTATCCGTCGGCGAGACGGCCGGTGGTATCGGCCGCCACCGGGTAGTCCAGCGGCCCGCCCAGGCTCTTCAGGTATGCGCTGACCACACCGGCCGACGGCTCAGTCGCCGCCTCGTCGACGCCGACCAGTCCCGGCAGCCGGCCCCGCCGGGCCGCCGCGGCGTACCGGTTGAGCGCCAGCAGGTGAGACCGCAGGCCGGAGGTTTCCGCCAGCCAGGTGGCGAAGAACATGACCAGGTGGGCGTGCCCCCTTGTGAGCTCGACCGAGCCGGACGGGATGGCTGGCAGGGTCGCCTGCGAGTCCGGTCCCAGCCCGGCGATGTGCGCCAGCGACTGCTGCCTCGCCACCCGCGGGTGGCCGGGCAGCAGGCTGGCTGCCTTGACTGCCAGGATCTGTGCCGCCTGCCCGATGCTCGCGTAGTTCATCTGGGTCAGGTAGATCGTCCGTTCCCTGCCCTGCGGGTCGATCACGAGCAGGGCCGGCGTGTGGTCGATCAGGCCGCGCTGGATCTGCACCGCGATGTGGTAGGCACGCCAGACGGCGGTGAGCTGGGCCGGGGAACCCGTGAGGAAGTCCCACTGGTTGACCATGCCGTGCGCCCGCGAATAGGC
>DPMS01000064.1 GCA_003541285.1 Actinomycetota bacterium | reverse complement strand
CCGACCGCTGAGAACCCACCCGGACCGACCGCTGAGAACCCACCCGGACCGCCCGCAGAGAAGGCACCAGGGCAGGCCGCCGGCCCCCAGGCGGGCATCACCGCGCGCGGGCGGGTCAGCGCGGACGAGGCTCACGCTGTGCTGGGGCTGGTGGCCGCGGTCACGGCCGAGGACGGCGTCGGCCCGCTGTCAGAGCAGGTCCTGCTCCACATCCGGCACGGAGGCGATCCCGGCGCGCGCAACCTGCTGCTGCGGGAAGACGGCGAGCTAGCCGGTTTCGCCCATCTGAGCTGGGGCGACCCGGCGGGAGAGGGAAGCGGGGAACTCGCGGTCCACCCGGCCCACCGTGGGCGGGGCCTGGGCCTGGCGCTTGCCCGGGCGCTGGTGACCGGCGGCGGCGGGCGGCCGGTGCAGCTCTGGGCGCACGGCGATCTGCCAGCGGCGGCCAGGCTCGCCGCGGCCGCCGGGTTCACCCGGGGACGCGCGCTGTGGCGGATGCACCGTTCGCTGCGCCCGCCCCTCGACGTGCCCCACCTGGCCGAAGGGATCACCGTGCGCACGTTCATCCCCGGCCGCGACGAGGCGGGCTGGCTCAAGCTCAACAATCGTGCCTTCGCCAGCCACCCGGAGCAGGGCCGGTGGGCCGGGGCGGACCTGGATCAGCGGGAGCAGGAGCCGTGGTTCGACCAGGCGGGGTTCTTCCTGGCCGAGCGGGATGGCGCGCTGGTGGGATTCCACTGGACCAAGATCCATGCGGCAGCGGCCGGGGGACAGCCGGTCGGAGAGGTGTATGTGATCGGCGTCGACCCGGCCGAGCGTGGCACCGGGCTGGGCCGGGCACTGACCCTGATAGGTCTGCACCACCTGCGGGATCGTGGGATATCCGGGGTCATGCTCTACGTCGACGAGACCAACACCGCGGCTGTCAGGCTGTACCGGTCGCTCGGGTTCACCCACACCGGGACCGATGTGATGTACCGGCGGGAGACCTGATTCAGCCACGCCTGGCTATCCCGGCCCCCGTCCGCCAGCCGGCCACCCGCTTCGGCGCCTGTTCAGGCGACTGACTTTACCCCGAGAACCTCATCCAGTTCTTCTGGAGTAAGCGGACGATCACTGGCTGCAACGGCGCTCAGGACTTCAGCATAAAGCTCGATCTCATCAAGCGCCACACTGTCGTGGACACGAAGATCGAGACGCTCACGCACCGCGCCCACCTCCATCGCCGAGCGGATCCGCAGCGAACCCTGGCAACAAGGCTACGACGCGGTCCGTCGCCCCCGCATGACCCAACAGGGTCATTCCTGGACCACCTTCGGGGGATTTTACCCGCTCCCCTCATAACAATTCCAACAAGCTGGCTTCACCGTGTCGCGGGACCCGGTAAAAAGCTTCCCTTTACTGTCGCGGGCCGCTATCCCGCACCGTCCAGATCGCGTTGCTGTGACGGGCGGCGCGCTGCACATACTGGGCAGCGGTGTGCGTGAACGTCTGGCGGTCCTCGTCGGTCAGGTCGCGCACGACCCGGCCCGGCACGCCGGCCACCAGGACGCCCGGCGGTATCTGCTGGCCCGGGCGGACCACCGTACCAGCGGCGACCAGCGACCCGGCGCCGACCCGGGCGCGGCCGAGCACGATGGCCCCGATCCCGATCAGGGCGCCCGCCGCCACGTGTGCACCGTGGACCACTGCCCGGTGCCCCAGTGATACCCGCTCCTCCAGGACCACCGGCTCCCCCGGATCGACGTGCAGGCAGCACTGGTCCTGGATATTGCATTCCGCGCCGACCACGATGTCGTCATCGTCGCCGCGCAGCACGGAGCCGTACCACACACTGGCCGCCCGGCCCACGCTCACCCGCCCCACCAGCACCACACCGGGTGCGATCCACGCCTCTGGATGGACCGACGGCGCCGCTCCGGCCAGCGCGCCGGCCCGATAGGTAGTCACTGACAGCCTCCGGGGCATGTCATCACATCGGGCTCCTCATCATCGTTGGTGGCCGGGTGGCCGCCAGACCAGCATGGTCACTACAATTGTGGCCCAAAACGGGATAATCATCCGTTTCGGTTGCGCGCAGGCGTGATCCGGGGCGAGAGTCGTGCCCGTTACCATCACTGTCCCCGACCCCGGGCCGTCCCCACCACCATCAGGGCGGCCCAGCAGAGGGCCGCCGCGGCGGCCCGCTTCAGACCGCTACCCGAGCCAGCCCCGGCTGCTCCCCGTACGGGCAGCAGCGGAGAATGGCCATACTCACTTCAGGGTGCCACCATGACCGACGACGCAGACCTGATGACGGACTTTGACAACGAGGGTGCCTTTGATGTGCAACGGCTCGGCGGGTACAGCCGCCGAGCCGTGGACGAGTATGTAGCCAAGACCCGGGGCAGGACCCGCGACCTTGAGGAACAGCTCTCACGTGCGCTCGACGACGGCGAGCGGCTGCGCCTTGAACTGTCCGCGGCGCGGCAGGGCCTGGCCGGCAAGCCGGCCCACGAGGAGATCAGTGAGCGGGTCGGGCAGATCCTCAAACTCGCCGATGATGAGGCCAAGGCCCAGCGCAACCGTGCGCAGGAGGAGATCGCCAAGCAGCGGGACGAGTCCAAGAAGGAAGCTGAGCGGATCCGCACCGAGGCCCGTGAGCAGACCGAGCGGATGCTGACCGCCGCCCAGGAGCAGGCGGAGAACGCGATCGCGAGCGCCCGGGCCGAGGCCGACAAGCTGCGCAGCTCAGCCCGGCTGGAGACCGAGCGGGCCATCCACGAGGCGACCAAGGACGCGGAGAGCACGCTGGCCGCGGCCAAGGCCCAGGCCAAGCAGATGCTCGACGAGGCGACCGTCCGGGCCAGCGCCATCCACGACGGTGCGGAGCGGCGCCTGAACCTGCTGACGTCACGGCACACCGAGACCATGCGGCGCCTCACCGAGATCCGCGATGTGGTCACCAACCTGGTGGCCAGCGAAACGTCCCGCGGGTCGCTCGAAGACGAGGTCGCCAAGTCGGTTGCCACCTCGTTCGCCGCGGCCGGGACGCCGGTACCCCCGGCTCCCCGGCCGGCCGGCCCGGGTGAAGGCCGGCATTCACCGGCCGAGCGGCCCACCGGCCGGGCCGGCGCCCGGGAGACCGGCCAGGAGCGCGAGAAGATGTCTCCCGAGCTGCCCGTCCAGACTGGGGCCGGCCACATCGGCCAGCGGCCCGCTGGTCCCGGCGACGGGCGGCCAGGCCCGGCCGGCGCCAAGCCGGGCCGGGCCGGGCCCCAGAGCGGGAGTCCCGCGGCGCCGGACAGCACGGGAGATAACGTACGGGTGCTGCCGGACTGAATGCGGGGTCCTGCCAGGCTGGGCTCGTGTGGGGTGCACCCAGGACTGTGGCGTGCTGTCCCGCCCCCGCCGTCAGGCGGACAGGGTGTCCAGCCGCCGCAGGATCACGCCTTCCCGCAGTGCCCACGGGCAGATCTCCAGTTCCGCCAGGCCGAACAGATCCATCGCGGCATCGGCCACGAGCGCCCCGGCCGCGAGTTGCGGCGCGCGGCCACGGGAAACGCCCGGCAGTTCCGCGCGTTCGGCCGCAGACATCACCGCCAGGCGTTTGGCCAGTTCTGACACGTCGGCATGGCTCACCACCCGCCGGACGTAGGGTCCATCGCCGGACGGTGCCGCTCCCGCGATCCTGGCCAGCTGCCTGAACGTCTTGGAGGTGGCCACCGCCCGGTCGGGCTCGCCCAGCCGGGTGATCTCGCCGGCCCGGCGGGCGATCTCGGCGCGCACATACTTGCGCAACTGGCGCGTCTCCTCGGCCTTGGGCGGGTCGCCGGTAAGCCAGTCCCTGTTCAGCCTGCCCGCACCCAGCGGCAGCGAGACCGCCACGTCGGGCACCTCGTCGATGCCCGCGGCGATCTCCAGCGATCCGCCGCCGATGTCGAGCATGAGCACCTTGCCGGACGACCAGCCGAACCACCGGCGGGCGGCCAGGAAGGTCAGCCGCGCCTCCTCCGGCCCGGGCAGCACCACGATGTCCACGCCCGTCTCAGATTTAATCGAAGCAAGCACATCGTCGCTGTTCACGGCGTCGCGGACGGCCGAGGTAGCGAAGGCGAGCAGCTCCTCCACCCCTTTGTCCTCAGCGATCTGCAGCGCCTCGCCGACGAATCCGCGCAGCCGCAGGGCACAACTGCGGGAGAGCCGGCTGCCCTCCTCCAGGTTGTCGCCAAGGTGGAGTTCGGCTTTGTGGGAGAACACCGGCAACGGGCGCCCACCCTGGTGTGCGTCTACCACCAGGAAGTGCACGGTATTGGAGCCAACATCCAGAACACCAAGTCGCATACATCGACGCTACTGGGCCGGGCCAAGCCACACCTCCACCCGGTCACCGATGGAGACCGATATGGCGCGAACGCAGCATGGCATCAGGATCGAGCCCGCCCACTAGCGGGTGCGGGCTTTCCTGAGCGCGGCACCCCTGGCCTGTGTCCCTTTTCCGAAGCCCGTTCGCAGCCCGCTGCCGGAGAGCCAGCAGATCGCCGGGCTCGCATGCCTGTACAGCGAGAAGGTCGATCTGTATCTCGACGGCGAACTGCGGGAGCGGCCGCGCACCCACTTCAGCTAGCAGCCGCCGGGCCGGGCCCGCCGGTGCCCTCGATGCGCAGCAGCGAGGGCGGGCGCCGGGCGGAGATGGCCCGGGCGGCGGTTTCCGCTTCCCGCATGACCCGCAGGATATTGCCACCCGCCAGCCGCGCGCAGTCCTCCTCGCTCCAGCCCCGGTCCAGCAGCTCCGCGATGAGCGCGGGGTAACACGACACATCGGCCAGGCCCTCGGGGAGGTCGTCGGTGCCGTCGTAGTCCCCGCCGAGCCCGACGTGGTCAACGCCCGCGACCTCGCGCACGTGCTCGATATGACTGGCCACCTGGGCGAGCGTGGCCACCGGCCGCCGCTGGCCGCGGGCATATTCCTGCCGCGCCCGGGCCCGGCTCGCCCGGTCGCTGGTGTCCATCCCGCGGCGCTCCATCTCGGCGGTCAGGCCCTGCTCCCACTCCCGGCACTGCGGGGAGATGAACGCCGGCACGAAGGTGACCATGCACACGCCGTTGTTGCCTGGCAGGCGGGCCAGGATCTCGTCTGGGACGTTACGCGGATGGTCGCACAACGCCCGCGCGCTGGAGTGCGAGAAGATCACCGGCGCCTCAGCCACGTCACAGGCGTCGCGCATCGTGTCGGGGGAGGTGTGGGACAGATCGACGAGCATCCCGAGCCGCTGCATCTCGCCGACCACGTGCCGGCCGAACGAGGTGAGCCCACCCGCGGCTGGCTCGTCCGTCGCCGAGTCCGCCCAGGGCACATTGGTGCCATGGGTCAAGGTCAGGTACCGCACGCCCAGCTGGTAGAAGACGCGCAGCACACCCAGCGAGGAGGCGATGCAGTGGCCGCCCTCGGCGCCGATCAGTGACGCTACCTTGCCCGCCGCGAAGATCCGCTCAACGTCGGCAGCAGTGAGCGCCAGTTCCAGGGTGCCCGGGTAGCGGGCGATCATGCGATGGACGAAGTCGATCTGCTCGCAGGTGGTGGCCACGGCGGCCTCACCGGCCAGGGACGCCGGCACGTAGACCGACCAGAACTGCGCACCGACCCCGCCCTGGGCCAGGCGCGGCAGGTCGGTGTGGGTGGAGGGGACCGGCGCGGCGAGATCGGTCTTGGACAGATCCTGGCCGCGGGCTTCCCGCAGTTCCCAGGCGAGATCGTTGTGACCATCCACCAGCGGGCAGCGGCTGAGAAGCTTCCTGGCGGCGTCGAGGCGGCTGCTGCTCACCCGGCTAGCCTACGCATCCGGCTTCGGATTACAGCAGCAGAACGCCAGCTCCATGGATCCGGTCGCCGGCCAGGTCAGCGAGTGCCCGGTCGGCCTGATCGAACTGGTAGGGCGTGGTCGTGACCTTGATCCGCAGCCGTTGTGCCAGCGTCAGGAACTCCCCCGCGTCGCCGCGGGTGTTGGCGGTGACGCTGCGCAGCGTGCGCTCCTGGAAGAGATGCCTGGCGTAATCAAGCGACGGGATGTCGGTGAGGTAGATCCCGGCGATCGCCAGCGTGCCACCACGGTCCAGGGCTGCCAGCGCCGGCGGCACCATGTCCCCGACCGGGGCGAAAATGATCGCCGAATCGAGCGGTTCCGGGGTGGGGTCGTAGGAGTCCTGCGCGGACGCCGCGCCCAGGCTCAGCGCCAGTTCACGCGCGGCAGGCGCGCGGGTGAACACATGGACGGCAGCCCCCTGCGCGATCGCGACCTGCGCGGCCAGATGCGCCGATCCGCCGAATCCCCAGATGCCCAGCGAGCCGCCGGGCGGGATGTCTGCCCGGCGCAAGGCCCGGTACCCGATGATCCCGGCGCACAGCAGCGGCGCAAGCTCGGTGTCGGAGAACCCGTCCGGCAGCGGGTGCGCGTACGCGGCGGAGACCGTGAGGTACTCGGCGTAGCCGCCGTTGATGTCCCAGCCGGTGTAGACCGAGGCAGGGCACAGATTCTCGCTGCCGCGCCGGCAGTACTCGCAGGTCCCGTCCGTCCCGGCCAGCCAGGCGGCACCGACCCGGTCACCCGGCCGGAAGCGGGTGCTTCCCGGCCCCGTTGCCACCACCTCCCCGACCACCTCGTGCCCCGGGGTGATGCCAGGTGCCCGGGGCGGCAGGTCCCCTTCGGCCAGGTGAAGGTCGGTCCGGCAGACCCCACATGCCAGCACGCGGACCAGCAGTTCGCCGGGACCGGGCTCGGGAACTGCCCGCTCGGTCAGCCGCAGCGGCCCCGTGGCGATGGGCCCCGGCTCGTGTACGACCCATGCACGCATAGGACAACGCTACTGGCCGGGGCGGGCCGCGGCAGCGACCGGCCGGCGTGCGGGGCCAGTGCCGGATGTGCTCACCCTGCCCCGGCCACCGGCTGCGGCTTTGTGCATCTCCTTGTCCGGATATGGGCCATTACAAATAGTTATATTGCGGATTGAATCCCCAGATTCATCCCTAAACGAAACGATGATCCTGATACCGTCATTACCCCCAGGGGTTTGCGAATCTCCTTCGTAGTACTGCCGTCACGTATCCGTTCCACGTCACAACCGAGGCCACAGCCATGAGACGGCGTCTCCGGTCGGTACGCACGAGGATCTTCCTGCTTGTACTCGTACCAGTGCTCTCCTTGATCGGGCTGTACGCGTTCGCGACGAGCATCACCGCGCGGGACGCCATCAACCTGGCCCGTGCCAGTACCGAGAAGAACGCCACCGGTGAGCCAACGGGTGCATTCGTGGCGCAACTCGACTCCGAGCGCATGCTGGCGGTGGTCTACCTGTCCGATCCCAGTGGTGCGAATCTCGCCAAGCTGGAGTTGCAGGAGGCGAAGACCAGCGCGGCGGCTGCCGCACTGCGGACCGCCCTCACTTCCCCGACGACGATGAACAACGCGTCGGTGGCGGAAGAACAGGCCATCACCAGCCTCCTCGCCGATGCCGCCCGCCTGCCCAGCCTGCGTTCGCAGATCGCGGCCCAGATCATCACCAGGGCGCGGGCCTTCGCCACCTACAACACCACCGTCGGGGACGCCGACCTGGTCCTGAACGCCGTGATCCGCCAGCAGACGAATGCTCAACTGGTTGCCCAGGCGCTGGCGTTCGTGCGGATGGGGCGCTCCGAGGACATGCTGCTCCAGGAGAACACGCTGCTGCTCGCCGATCTGGCTGGGCGCAGCTTCCCCGCGGCCGACCTACAGCAGTTCACCGAACTCGTGGGAGCCCGGAGGCAGCTTCTCAGCCAGACCCTGCCCGACCTCGACCCCGTGTACCGCACGTACTACCAGCACGACGTCAGCCCGCAGGCTACCGCCGAGCTGGTAACGCTGGAGAATGCCGCGGTGCGCGGCACCCGCCCGGGGTCACTGCCCGCGATCCAGCCGCTCGCCTGGGAGAAGGCGGTGGGTGCGGTGGCCGACGGGCTGTCGGCAGCCGGTGCCCAGTCGGCGGATGCGCTGACCGTGCAGGCCCGCTCCGCCGCCCGTGGCACCTACCTGCGGCTCGTTGTGGCTGGCGGGGCCGGCCTGCTCGCCGTGATCTTGTCCACCGTCATGTCGCTGCTGATCGGGCGCAGGCAGGTACGGGAACTGGCCGAACTGCGGGAGTCCGCGCTGGACCTGGCCAGCGTCCGGCTGCCCGACGTCGTGGCCAGGCTCGCGGCGGGCCAGCCCGTCGACATCCCGGCCGGGCTTCCTGACATTCCCCACAGCTCCAACGAGGTAGGCCAGGTCAGGCAGGCTTTCGCCGCCGTGCAGCAGACCGCCGTGGAAGCGGCTGTCAGTCAGGCCAAGCTCCGCCATGGCATCAGCGACATCTTCCGGAACCTGGCCAGGCGCAGTCAGTCGCTGCTGCACCGTCAGCTGGCCGTGCTGGACGCCATGGAACGCCGGGCCGGGGATCCACACGAACTCGAGGACCTTTTCCGCGTCGACCACCTGGCGACCCGCATGCGCCGGCATGCCGAGAGCCTGATCATCCTGTCCGGTGAGGCACCCGCACGCGGCTGGCGCCACCCGGTGCCGCTGGTGGACGTGGTGCGGGCAGCGGTAGCCGAGGTGGAGGACTACACCCGGATCAAGGTGACCGCCACCACCCAGGCGGCCCTGGCAGGTCCGGCGGTGGGCGATGTCATCCATATGGTCGCCGAACTTGCCGAGAACGCGACCATCTACTCCCCCCCGCATACTCCCGTGTCGATCACCGGCAGCATCGTGGGCCAGGGATTCGCAGTGGAGATCGAGGACCGCGGGCTCGGCCTGAGCACCGAGCACCGGGCCGAGATCAATGCCCGGCTGGAGAACCCGCCGACCTTCGACCTTTCCGGCAGCGACCAGCTCGGGCTCTTCGTCGCAGGCCAGCTCGCCAAACGGCACCACATCAAGATCTCGCTGCGTAACTCTCCCTATGGCGGGACAACCGCGATCGTGCTCATCCCCCACAATCTGGTGATCGCCGAACCGGACCGGGCCAGGGATCCCTCAGCCGGGCCGACTCAGAGCGCGGTGCTGATGAAGGCCCGGCGCATCGTCCGCGATGAGAGCAAGCTCGCCGGGGGTGTGGCGGGCGCCGGGATCGCCGGCGGGCTGGCAGGCGTGGGCACCGGCCGGGAGCTTTCCCCGGCGTCCGCGCAGTCGGGGACCGCCGCCCTGGCCGCAGCCAACTGGCCGGGGTCCGAGGCCAGCCTGCCCCGCTGGCCGGAGGCCGGGACCACGCTGAGCGACTGGCCCA
>DPMS01000266.1 GCA_003541285.1 Actinomycetota bacterium | reverse complement strand
TTGGCCTCGTTGTGCTTGTGGCCGTAGGAGACCAGGTCGGTCAGGGTGAAGCCGTCATGGCAGGTGACGAAGTTGACTGATGCCACCGGGCGGCGCCCGCTGGTCTCGTACAGATCGCTGGAGCCGGACAGGCGGGAAGCGAACTCCGGTACGGTCGCCGCCTGGCCGCGCCAGAAGTCCCGCACCGTGTCACGGTACTTCCCGTTCCACTCACTCCACAACGGCGGGAAGTTACCCACCTGATAGCCACCCTCGCCCACATCCCACGGCTCAGCGATCAGCTTGACCTGCGAAACCACCGGATCCTGCTGCACCAGATCGAAGAAGGCTGACAGCCGGTCCACATCGTGCAGTTCCCTGGCGAGAGCGGCGGCGAGGTCGAAGCGGAACCCGTCCACGTGGGCGTCCAGCACCCAGTAACGCAGTGAATCCATGATCAGCTGGAGCGCGTGCGGGTAGCGGACGTTGAAGCTGTTCCCGCACCCGGTGAAGTCGAGGTAGTGGCGCATGTCGTCGTCGTTGAGGCGGTAGTAGGCGGCGTTGTCGATACCGCGGAACGACAGGGTCGGGCCACGGTGGTCGCCCTCGGCTGTGTGGTTGTAGACCACGTCCAGGATGACCTCGATGCCGGCCTCGTGCAGGGCCTTCACCATCGCCTTGAACTCGCCGACCTGGCCGCCGGGCTGGCCGGCCGAGGCGTAGCCGTTATGCGGGGCGAGGAAGGCGATCGTGTTATATCCCCAGTAGTTAGTCAGTCCCCGCTCCACCAGTTCATGTTCGGGGACGAACTGATGCACCGGCATCAGTTCCACGGCGGTCACCCCGAGCCTGGACAGGTGCTCGATCACTGCCGGGTGTGCCAGCCCGGCATAGGTGCCGCGCTGGTCCGGCGGGACGTCAGGATGGCGCAGGGTGAGTCCCCGCACGTGCGCCTCGTAGATGACTGTCTCGTGATAGGGCGTCCGGGGCGGCCGGTCATTGCCCCAGTCAAAGAACGGGTTGACCACCACGTTCGTGGGCATGAACGGGGCGCTGTCGGAGGTGCTGGCCATCGCCGGATCGCTGAACTGGTAGCCGAATAGCGACTCGTGCCAGCGAACCTGGCCGTCGACTGCCTTTCCATACGGATCGAGCAGCAGCTTCGCGGGGTTGCACCGGTGTCCCTGGGCAGGCTCGTAAGGGCCGTGGACGCGGTAACCGTAACGCTGGCCGGGCCCGATACCGGGCAGGTAGCCGTGCCAGACGAACCCGTCGACCTCGGTCAGTTCGACCCGGGTCTCGGTACGCGTCCCGTCATCGTCACCGACCAAGCACAGTTCCACCCGCTCGGCCACCTCGGAGTACAGCGCGAAGTTGGTGCCGGCGCCATCCCAGGTCGCGCCCAGCGGGTAAGGGGTTCCCGGCCAGAGGCGCATCAGCCGACCCTACCCCGGCGACAGGACCCGGGCACGCTCAAGGATCGCGGCCAGGTCGAGCCCGTCCGGCAGCATGCCGTACGGGGCGCCAGGCCCACCCGGGCCGGTGGTGCCGAGCCGGGTAGCGCAGAACGCGTCCGCGACCGGCCCGGGAGCGTGCCGCACCAGCAGGGCGCCTTGCAGGGTGACAGCGATCAGCCCGGCCAGCCGCCGGGCGCCGTGCTGGGCCTCCAGGGTGGTCGCTGCCTCCAGCCCGGCCAGCAGGTCGCGCAGGCCCGCCACGGCTGCGTCAAGGCGGCGGTCGCCGCCAGCGGCCAGGTCCAGTTCTGCGAGCAGAGCACTGGCCGCTGCCGGGGTGCGGGCGAGTGCGCGGAGCACGTCCAGGGCGGTCACGTTTCCCGCTCCCTCCCAGATCGAGTTCAGCGGTGCTTCCCGGTACAGCCGGGGCATGCCGGACTCCTCCACGTAGCCGTTCCCGCCCAGGCATTCCAGCGCCTCCGCCGCATGCGCGGAGGCCCGCTTGCAGACCCAGTATTTGGCGGCGGGCAGGGCGACCCGCAGCAGTGCCTTCTGCGCCTCGTCCCCGCGCCCGGCGCGATCGGCAGCCCCGGCCAGCCGCAATGCGAGCGCAGTGGCGGCCTGCGATTCGAGGGTGAGATCGGCCAGCACGCTGCTCATCAGCGGATGGGCAATGAGATCCTTGCCGAACGTCTGCCGGTAGCTGGCGTGGTGCACTGCCGCGACCGCCGCCAGGCGCATGCCCGCCGCGCTGCCCACCACGCAGTCGAGCCTGGTCGCGCTCACCATCTCGATGATGGTGGCTACCCCGCGGCCCGCCTCGCCGACCTGCCAGGCCAGCGCGGCGTCGAGTTCAATCTCGGCCGAGGCGTTGGACCGGTTGCCGAGCTTGTCTTTGAGCCGCTGGATACGCAGGCCGTTGCGCTCGCCGCCGGGCAGCACGCGGGGCAGCAGGAAGCAGGTCAGGCCGTCCGGCCCATGGGCGAGGGTAAGGAACAGATCGCACATCGGGGCGGAGCAGAACCACTTGTGGCCGGTCAGGATGTGGGCGCCCGGGCCCGATCCGGGCGCGGGCTCGGCCCGGGTCGTGTTCGCCCGCACATCTGACCCGCCCTGCTTCTCGGTCATGGCCATGCCGGCCAGCAGGCCGGCCTTGCTCTCCGGCGGGCGCAGCCCCGGGTCATAACGGCGGGAGGCGAGCAGCGGCTCGAACCGGCCGGCCAGGGCTGGGGCGTGACGCAGCGCCGGGATGGCCGCGTAGGTCATGGAAACCGGGCAGCCGTGACCGGCCTCGGCCTGGGACCAGACGTAGAACTTGGCGGCACGGGCCACGTGCTCGCCGGGCTGGTGCCCGGCCCAGGGCGTCCCGTGCAGGCCATGCCCGACGGCGGTGGTCATCAGCGCATGCCAGGCGGGATGGAACTCGACCTCGTCGATCCGGTTGCCCCAGCGGTCGTGGCTGCGCAGGACGGGAGGATGCTCATTGGCCAGCCGTGCCTGCTCGCTGGTGCCGGCGGAACCGGCGAGCAGGCCAAGTGTGTGCAGTTCGCTGGTGACCCAGCCGGCGCCCTCGCGGTCGACCGCCGCCAGCAGCGCGGGGTCGTCCGCGACGTCGTAGCCGGCCAGTGGCGGCACCTGGTTGGTGACCTGATGGGTGGAATATGGGTGTCGGTCGGTCACTGCTGTCGGCTCCTGCCTGCGAGGCCCGGCAGCGGGGTGATCCCGGGGGCGGTCAGTGATGCAAGCCGCATTCGGTCTTGCCTGTGCCCGCCCAGCGGCCGCTGCGTGGATCTGCGCCGGGCTCGACCCGCATCGTGCAGGTGGCGCAGCCGATTGACGGGTAGCCCTCGTCCACCAGTGGATTCACCAGCACGCCATGCTCGGCGATGTAGGCATCCACCTCGTCCTGGGTCCAGGATGCGATCGGGTTCACCTTGACCATCGCACGCCTGGCATCCCACTCGACCACGCGGGTGTCGCTGCGCGCGTTGGTCTCCTCCCGGCGGACGCCGGTGATCCAGGCGTCGTAGGGGTCGAGTGCCCGCTCCAGCGGAACGACCTTGCGGAGGTAGCAGCACAGGTCCGGGTTGCGCCCGTAGAGCCGGGGGCCAAGCTCGGCGTCCTGTTCGGCTACCGTGCGAGACGGGGTCACATTGATCAGGTTGACCGGGTAGATGGCACCGACCGCGTCCCTGGTCCCGATCGTCTCGGGGAAGTGATAGCCGGTGTCCAGGAAGATGACGTCCATCCCGGGCTTGACGGAGGCTGCGAGGTGGACGATGACAGCATCGGTCATCGAGGAGGTGATGCACACCCGCTTGCCGAACGTCTCCGTGGCCCACGCGATCACGTCGTGTGCGGGGGCACCGGCCAGATCCTCCGCCGCTTGCGCGGCGAGCTTGGCCATCCGGTCTGATGCCTCCATGCCAGCAGGCGTGGTCTGGTCCTGTCGGGTCGGCCAGGTCGCGCGTGGTGTCACAGGAAGGCTCCCATCCCGCAATCGTAGCCGCAGCACCCCCGCGTAGCCGCGAGGTACACTCAGCGTCCCGTATCTGCCAGGTTGTCCATATTTCGCACTGTAATAGTGGGCAATAGCAGGGAACCACACCAGATCCGGGAAATGTTCCCAGTCTCACAAACTTCATGCAGGGGAGTTGCCGTGCCTGCCCTGGCACCGCCTGGCCGCCGCCGGCCAGCGACGGGCGTGGCCCCGGCCCGGGCGGCCCGGCCGTGGACATGCCGAGTCCGGGGCCTGCTCAGCCGCAGGCGTCCCTCAGCCTTGCCTGATCCAGGCCAGCGTAGGCTCAGCCGCCTGCGGCGGTGGCAGGTGCTGGCAGTCACACCAGGTGCCGCCGGGGCAGGACTCGTGGTGCTGTGCGCGGCACGCCGGGCAGACCATCAGCGGCCGGTGTCCTCAGGCGGCGTTGGCCCGGGCGCATCCGGCGACGGCGCTCCGAAGCCCGCTCGTCCTCGTTCAGGCCACCCCAGGTACCGTACTTCTCCGGCCGGGAAACCGCGTAGGTGAGACATTCGGAACGAACCGGGCATGCCCCGCAGACGGCCTTGGCCTTGCGTTCACGGATCTCGCGCTCCGGCTGGCGCTCGCCATCCGGGCCGAAGAAGAGAACGACCTCCCTGCCGCGGCACGCGGCGGCATCTTGCCAGCCCCAGTTCGGCCTGGGAGGCATTGCCACCTGCCGACGTACCTCAGACATGAATCGACTCCTCAACCTGTCCCGTGTGTTCCTTTGCCCGGCGTTGTGCCGGACACGCGGTCTCGCGCGATGCGGCCTTTGCCCCGTCCTTCCCTCCAACGCACGACCCTGCCGCCATGTTCCCCGGCAACGGGCCACTCCCGCACGCCTCAGCGCCAAGTGAGATCGGGGGGCACATCACGTTGCCGGGCAGGCCAAGGGCGGGATGCACGCCAGCCGTCCTGACGAAGCCAGCCAGTTCAGCGAACCGAGATCCAATAATGCCATCCACACCGGCCGTTTCGCAGCCGGGCGGGAGAAATACCGCCGCCGGATTGTGCCCTCCGGCCGGAGGGGGCAGCTCATGATCGCTAACTGGACAAAGCCACGGGTCCGGGTTCACCATGGGCAGCATGTCTGCGTCGGATGCGGCACCCCTGCCCCGGCTGGGTGAGGTCTACTTCGACGTCAGGGGAGAGTCCCGCAGCATGCGGCTGAGCTGGTACGCCGACACCGGGGTCGCCGTGTTCAGCATCTGGCAGGGCGGCACCTGTACCGGTACATTCCGCCTGCCCATCGCCGATCTCCCGCGGATGGTCGAAGCTCTGCAGCGCGGCCCGCACGGCCGTGAGGAGGCGGGCGCGGGGGAGGACGCCGCCCTGCGCGACCAGCCTGGCCGGGCCAGCAGGCCGGTGCCGGACCTGCTGGACAGCGACGTCGAGACAGGGCAGACAACCGCTGCGATCTATCTCCCGCCGGTGACCGGGAATCCGGATGCCTACCCCGCTGATCCGCTGGCACCAGACTACCGGGGTGAGCCCCTGGGTGCGGCCCCAGCGGGACCGCGGGAGCCTGAGTACGGGGGCGGGCCAGCCGGATCGGGCCGGGGAAGGCAGCGCTCAGACCGGCGCCGGCCCGCCCCGCCCGAGTACCCGGATGGGCCAGGCGGGGCTGGCTACCGGGGTGATCCGCTGGACATGGAGCGGACCGGGCCGCCGGAGCCCGGGTATCACGGCGACTCCCCGGCCGCACTCCCGGACGTGCCACCGGCGGCGGGTTATGCAGCCGAGCCAGCTGCGGGGTTCCGGAGTGATCCGCAGCGTGGCTCCCGGCGCGAACGGCCAGCGCCCGATTACCAGCCGGATCCGCTGGCGGCGGGCTACCGGGATGACCCGCCAGGCCCCGATTACCAGGGCGACCTGCCGGGANNCGGGATCTGAGTACCAGGGCGGCCCATCGGGGCCTGACTACCGGAGTGACCCGCCAGGGCTTGATTACCGCGGGGATCCGCTGGGGCCGGGATATCAGGACGACCCGCTGGGGCCGCGCCACCGCCATGCCCCACAAGGACCTGGGTACCGCTCCGACCCGCGGGCACCCAGTTACCGGGACGAGCCGCCAGGGCCGGGCTACCAGTCCAGCCCACCGGCACCTGGCTACCGGGACGAGCCGCCGGCGGCGGGCTACCGGGACGAGCCGCCAGGGCGGGGCTACCGGTCCGGCCCACCGGCACCTGGCTACCGGGACGAGCCGCCAGGGCGGGGCTACCGGTCCGGCCCGCTGGGGACGGGATACCGGGGTGAGGCACCGGGCGCGTTCCCGGATATGCCCCGGACCGCCGGCTACCCCGTCAGCGAGCCGGCCACCGCGTTCCATGAGGACCTGCTGGGATCTGGCCCCCGCGAAGTCCCTGGCGGTTATCCGGGTGAGGCCGCGGGCGGGCCGTACCTGGCCGAGCCGCCGGGCGAGTACCTGGGTCAGCCGCCGGGTGATGAATACGCATCCGGGCCGGGCCACCATGGTTACCCCGGGGAACCGGACTTCCCCGCCTACCCGGACGAGTCAGCTGGGCCTGGCTACGGATCACCGGCGCGGCCATATGTCACGGACCCGCCGCCAGGCGGGGATGAGCCCGCCGACGCCAGCCGGGCAGGGCGGCGCAAGCCGCGTGCCCGCCGCGCCACGGAGCCGGCGGCCGATTCCTTCCCCTACGGTGCTCCCCCCGGCAACCGCGAGCCCGGGCAGTCCGGAGAGCCCGGGCAGTCCCGCGAG
>DPMS01000344.1 GCA_003541285.1 Actinomycetota bacterium | reverse complement strand
CTCATTCCGCCGCTCCTTTGCTGTTCATGACGACAGCGCGCGGGCCGGCGCCGTGCCGACGGGCTAGGCGCCCAACCAGGTACTGGGCTTCTCTCACTGCGCCAGATACCCGCCGTCGATGACCAGTTCGGTGCCGGTCACGTAGCCAGACTCGTCACTGGCGAAGTAGAGGCAGCCGTATGCGACCTCGATCGGCTGCCCGCACCGGTGCATCGGCGTCGTCGCGATCATGAGGTCGTTCACCTCCGGCGGCTGGGCCTGGGTGAGGGGAGTGTCGATGTAACCGGGATGGACGGAGTTGACGCGGATGCCGTCCGCAACGTGGGTGAGCGCCACGTTCTTGGTCATGTTCCGCACAGCGCCCTTGGTCGCGTGGTAGGCATGCGCACCGGCTACCGCGACGCTCCCCCAGATGGAGGGCAGGTTGATGATTGACCCGCCGCCCGATNNTCAGCGCGTGATGTGACGTGTGCCGGGCGTTGCCTGTTATCCGGCGGGTTCGAGTCCGGGTGGTTTCCAGGTGTGCCATTCGCAGCCGCGGCCATGGATCGAGGCCGTGAGTCCTGGGTGAGGAGGGCAGGGCGCCCGCTGGTCAAGCCGGTGATCCTCGGCCATCGGACGCTTCATCGCGAAGCCACCGGTCGAACCATGCACGCGTGCGCCGGAGCAGGTCGAGCTGGTGATTGCGCTCGGCGAACCCGTGTCCCTCACGTGGGTAGATGACGAGTTCGTGCTCGGCCCCGTACCAGCTGAGCGCACGGTGGAAGTAGATCGCCTGGCTGACCGGCACGTTGGTGTCGTCCTCGCCGTGCACGATCAGCACCGGGGTGCGGATCTTCGACGCAAACGAGATCGGGCTCACTTGGTCGTGCGGGTGCGGGCCGCTGCCCTCCCAGCCGCAACTGCCGCTGAGCTCAGCTTCTAGGGTTCCCCCTTCGCCGGTCGCGACGAGCATCCCCCAGTCGCTGATCCCGGCGGCCATCATGGCGGCCTTGAACCGGTCGGTCTGCCCGATCGCCCAGGCGGCCATGAACCCGCCATGGCTGGCACCGCCGATTCCAAGCCGGTCGGGGTCCGCGACCCCCTCGGCAATCAGCAGGTCGATCCCGCTGGTGATGTCGCTCCATTCGCTGCCGCCGACCGAGCGCGCGACCGTCGCCGCGAAATCACGGCCATGACCCACCCCGCCCCGCGGGTTAGGCAGGAACACGGCGTATCCCGCAGTCGCGAGCCACTGTCCCGGAGAATGCGGCGCGAGCATGAACTGGTCGGCATACCGGGCATCAGGGCCGCCGTGCACCAATGTGATGAGCGGGAACGGGCCGTCCGCGCGGTTGCGGCCAGGCGGCAATACGAGCAGGCCGTCGAGGCCGAGGCCGTCCGATGCCCGATAGGACAGGCGTTCTTGACTTCCCCATCTGATCGCGCGCAGGGCAGGCTGGGTGTCACTGAGCCGGATGAGCTGGCCTCCGGGCGGTCCGGCATGGACGTTCACCGGCTCATAGGAGGTGCTGGCCAGCGCCGCGATCACCTCGCCGGAACGACACGCGGTGAGCGAGTCGGCCAGGCCGTCCAGGGCGGACACGCACCCGAACCGCAGCAGGTCAGGGTCGAGCCGGTAGATCGCGGTGTCGAGCCCGTCCGCGAACAAGGCCAGCGGCGGGCCGTCCGCGACCTGCGCCAGCTCCGTCGGGCAGACAGCCATGCCCGCGGTCAGGTCACGATGCACAGCGGCAGCCGCGGAGACGGCGACATCGTAGACGGCGTCGCCGCCGTACGGTTCTGGCATTGCCAGATAGGCCAGGTGCCAGCAGCCGTCGGCCTGCCACCAGACCGGCGACCGCGCCTCGGTCCCGATCCGGCCCAGATCACGGGCCGTCCCTGTCTCCAGATCGACCACACGCAACTCGCTTGTGGTCACGCCCCGATCCTTCTCCGGACCCGCCCAGCTGATCGCCGCCAGCGCACCCCCATCCGGCCGCGCCGCGAACTCCACGACGTGACGGCTGCCGAGGCCGTCCACCGTACGCAGCTCGCCTGTGGCTAGGTCAAGCACCCGCAGCCTGCCGGAGCGCAGCTGCTGTCCCCAGACGAACGCGTCGTCGCGCTCGGCGCGCCGGCGCTTGTCCTCCTCGGCCGGCTCGTCCGTGGCCACCACGGCGACCAGCCGGGCATCCGCAAGCGGCCAGGCATCGTAGATTTCGCCGCGCCAGT
Organism: Actinomycetota bacterium; assembly: GCA_003541285.1. GTDB lineage: Bacteria > Actinomycetota > Actinomycetes > Streptosporangiales > Streptosporangiaceae > UBA9676. Next base: position 17,808 of record DPMS01000344.1, on the reverse strand, counting down.
CCGTCAGGACCTCGGCCTCCCCGCCACCGACCCGGACCCGGTGCAGCTGACGGGAGCCGGTCCGATCTGACAAGAAAAACACCGACGCCGAATCCGGCGCCCAGCGCGGATCAGAATCTGCCGCCGTACCCGCGGTCAGCTTCCACGGCGGTGAGCTACCGTCAGCAGCGGCCAGCCAGATCGCGCAAAGACAACGCTCTCCCCCGCGGCCGACCGGAGCGACGACATACGCAACCCAGCACCCATCTGGCGAGACCGCGGGCTGCGACGGCACGGCGCCGTCCACCACCAGCTCCGCGGCTAGCTCCGGTGCGTCTTCACTCATGCAACGCGCCTTTCCGGCGAACATCTGCACATTCAGTAGCAGAGAGCCTGCCACAGCGGCCTTTTACCTGGTGGAGGCGTCCTCCTTCCAGGTTAGGCTGCGCCAGGCGCGCCCGCCCGGCACGGGCGCGCCCCGATGGCCGCGCTGCTGCAGGTCAATCCGGCTCACTGAGTGAGTGATCTTAATGCGCGGTCGCAGCGAGGCGCAGGGCCACGAGGGGGATCATGGCCCGCAAGATCATGGCGCCGCCGGGTGACACGCCGGGGCGCGTTGTTGATTGGAGGGCCGGAATGGTGATCATTGCCAGTTGTGTCCGCCGTTCCTGGCCTGCCCTCGGCTGAGCAGCTGTCCGCGCTGCCGGCCGCCGGGCTGGCGGTGCGGCTGGCGGGGGCGTACCGGCTGATCGCTGAGCTGACCGGGCAGGTTGAGCGGCTGACCGCGCTGAACGAGCGGCTTTCGGCGCGGGTTGATGAGCTTGAGCGGCGGGCGCGCCAGGACTCGTCCACGTCCTCGCGCCCGCCTTCCTCCGATGGCCCGCATAAGAAGGAGAAGAGGAGCACGGATCGGTCGCTGCGGGAGCGGGGAAGCGGCGGCCGGGTAAGCAGCCGGGTGATCCCGGAGTGACGATGTGCCTGGCCGGTGACCCGGATGAGAGCTATGACTGCCCGCCGGCGGCGTGCCGCCGCTGCGGCGCGGGCCTGGCCGGCGAGCCGGTGACGGCGTCGCGGCGGCATCAGGTCACCGATATCGGGCCGCCCCCTGAGCCGAAGGTCACCCAGCACGTGGCGCAGGCGAAAGAGTGCCCGTGCTGCCGGACGGTGACCGAGGGCGAGCTCCCGGCGCATGCCCGGGGCGCGGGCCAGCTACGGGCCGGAGGCCTGCGCGCAGGCCGCGAACCTGACCTGCGGCCATTACATCCCGGTTCACCGGGCCACGGTGCTGCTGTGCCAGCTCGCCGGGATCACGGCCTCCACCGGGTGGATGGCCGGGGTCCGGGCGAGGGCCGCCGCGCTGATCGGGGACAGCGGGTTCATGGACCGGGTCCGCGAGCTCCTGCGGGCCGCCCGGCGATCCACGCCGATGAAACCCCGGCCCGCGCCGCCGGCGGAACCAGTTCGAGCCGGGCAAGCAGGACTGGGCGTCCCGGATGGCCGGCCTGCTGACCGGGGCACGCGCCGCCGCCGCAGCCGCCCGCCTCGCCGGCCAGTCCGCCCTGGAACCGGCCGTCCCGGAAGACCTGCTTACCCGCTACCGGGCACTCACCGCCGCCGGGCTCGCCGCGAACCTCTACCGGCGCACCGCGACCGCGAAAGACGCCCGCCGCCTCGCCCGCAGGTTCCGCACCTTCGAGGACCTGATCCTCCGCTTCGCCACCCGCCCTGACCTGGACATCTTCTCCAACAACCAAGCGGAGCGGACCATCCGGCCGGTCAAGGTCCAGCAGCGAGGCTCCGGCGGCGCCTGGCGCACCCTCGACGGGCTCGCTGACTTCGCCATCGTCGAGTCCTACCTGTCCACCGCTGCCAAATGGCGCATCACCAAACTCGACGCCCTCCGCGACCTGTTCAACGGCCACACCTGGAAACCACCCGGACTTGAACCCGCCGGATAACAGGCAACGCCCCGGCACATGTCACATCACGCCGCTGACGCTTGGTGAATAGCTACCCTCGATGGGCTCATAGGCGATGATGCCGGCATTGTTCACCAGAATGTCGAGGCGCCCGTAGCGGTCAACGACCGCCGCCACGACGCGCGCCCAGTCCTCCTCTTTCGTCACATCCAATACGGCGCTGTATCAACCCTTTGTATAGCGCCTGGCGAGGGTGGACAGGCCGACCGCGACGATCAGCACACCGCCGGTGAAAATGTTCTGGAATGACGTGGCCACACCAATGATGCTCAGCCCGTTGATGCCGGTGTTGAGGATGACCACTCCGACCGCCGTCCCGACGATGTGGAATTCGCCGTCGCGCAGTGTCGCTGACCCGAGGAATACGGCGGCGAACGCCGAGAGCAGGTACCCATCCCCCGCCGCGGGCGTTCCGCTGCCGATGAGTGAGGACAGCAGGACACCGGTCGGTGCCGCGCAGAGCCCGGATGTCACGAACGCAAAAATGCGGACGCGGTCCACCGCGATTCCTGACAGTCTCGCGGCCTCCTTGTTCCCGCCGACGGCCTGCAGTCGCTGGCCAAGATCGGTCCAGTTCATGGTGATCCAGAGAATCACCAGCACGATCGCACTGATGATGACCAGGTTCGGGATGCCGGCGAACTTGCCGGTCGCGAAGGAAAGGAACGATGCCGGTAGGCCAGCCTGGATCGGCTGCCCATTGGTATACGTGTAACTCACGCCAACGAGAATCGTGCCCATGCCCAGGGTCGCCACGACGGCGTTGATGCGCGCTTTCGTCACGAGCACGCCGTTGGTCCCGCCGATGAGCCCACCCAGGAGGAGGACCAAAGCTGCGGCAACGATGACCGGGAGGTGCTGGAAACTCATGAGGCCGGCGACCAGCACCACGGCGAGGCGCGAGACGTAGCCTACGCTCAGGTCGAATTCCCCCACGACGAGGGTAATCGTGAGCCCCCCTGCGATTATCGCCGTTAGCGATGACTGGTTCAGTATGTTAAGGAAATTCTGAAGTGTCAGGAAAGAGTCAGGGGACTTGATCGAGAAGGCGATGATCATCAGCAGCAACGCCGCGATGGTGCCATAGCGGGCGAAGAATGCGATGACCTTGAGCCGGGCCGGCCTGGAGGCAGCCGCCGGGGTATCGGTGTCGGTCATTTCTTTCAGCGTGGCTCTCAACCCTCTGCCTCCTGCTGGTCATCTTCAACGTGCCGGTAACAGAGGGCGATGACGTTTTCCTGAGTCATCTTCGGGCCCTCAAGCTCGCCGACCGCGCGGCCCTCTGACATCACGACAATGCGGTCACAGAGCTCAACGAGCTCTTCCACCTCGGACGAGATGGCGATAATCGCCGTTCCGGCGCCGGAGAGTTCGCGCACGATCCGGTGGATCTCCTTGCGGGATCCCACATCCACCCCGCGTGAAAGCTCATCGAGTATGAGGAGCTTGAGGTCGGTAGTCAGCCAGCGGGCGATCAGGACTTTCTGCTGATTCCCGCCCGAGAGCTCGCTCACCGGCTGGGATACGTTCGCGATCTTGATGCGGAGCCGCTGGGTGAGTTCCCGGGCCCGGGCGCGGGCCCGGCTGCGCTGGATGAACGGCAGCCAGCGCACGGGCCGCAGCGGCGCCAGATTCGCTACGTTGAGATTGAAGCTGACCGAGTGCTGCGGCAGGAGCGCCTCAGACCGGCGTTCTCCGGGCACCAGTGCGGCCCCTTGGCGGACCGCCTCAGCGACGCTGCGGGCCCGGAGTTCCTTCCCGTGCACGAGGATGGTGCCGGCGTCCATCTTGTCCACACCAGCGATGAGGCGTGCGACCTCGGTACGGCCCGCGCCGACCAGTCCGGCCAGGCCGACGACTTCACCGTGGTGCATGGTGAATGACACCCCGGAAACTGCGCCGGCCCGGGTAACGTCCCGCACCTCAACCAGCGGGACTTCGCCCGCCCTGGCGGCGGGTCTGGCCGCCCGNNCGCCCGGGCGGCAGCATCGGCAGCGATCTTGGGCTGCAGGTCGCGGCAAACGATCTCCCGGACCAGGCCTGCCCGGGTGAGGTCCCCCCGGCTAGCCCGCCGGGTCACCTGGCCGTCACGGAAGACGCTGATCGTGTCGCAGAGGTCCAGCACCTCTGCCAGGCGGTGCGACACGTAGAGAACGGCGACCCCGGCGGCGGACAGGTCGCGGACGATGGTGAACAGCCGTTGGCTTTCCGCCACGGATAGGTCCCGGCCAGCCGTATAGCCACAGTCCTCGGCTGAGGAACAGACCCCGGGCCGCCGCGATCACAGGAAGCAGCAGATGTCACTGACCGAGCGCCAGCAGCAGATCAAAGACGAGTTCGTCCGGGTCCGCGGAACGTGGGGAGACAGCTGGGAGGCCATCCTCCAGCCCGATCCTGAGTTCCTCGCCCGCTATCTGGAGTTCTCCGCGGTCCCATGGCGGAAGAACCACCTTGAGGACAAGATCAAGGAGTTCATCTACATCGCGTTCGATACTGCCGCGACGCACCTTTACGTCAAGGGCCTGAAGCTCCACATCGAGAACGCGGTCGGGTACGGCGCCAGCTCACAGGAGATCCTCGAGGTCATGGAGATCGCCAGCGTTCTGGGCATCCACGCAGTTACGTCCGCTGCACCGATCCTGGCTGAGGAAATCGCGGATAGTTGAACCATCCCTGGCTACCATGCACGGCCGCGTCCTGTGGGGTACCAGCAGGCCGTTGGCCTCCAGGTTGCCGCGCAGGGCGCGGTCGAGGGCATCGCCGAGACCTCGGTGGGCACTGGCCAAGGTTGTGCAAGTGATGCCGGCCCGGCTGCGGCGCCGGGTCGAGGCGCTGGGCGCGATGACGGTGCCCGCAAGCTGGGCGGGCGCGGCCCCCGCGGCGTGCTCGGCGGAGAACACCCGTCCGGCGCGTGCATCGGCCAGGCCTGCCGCGGTTCACGCACCAGTTCGGCGTCAGACACTACCCCGATCGTCTCCCGCCGTCTGCCGTCCAGCTCACCCGAGGGCACGACGTCAGCAACGTGCTGCCACCCGTCGGCGAGAGCGCCGCTCAGCTCGCTGTCGCCAGTGCTGCTGGCGTCCTTCATGAGCGCTCAGGCTACGGCGGTCGCCGGGCTGTCAGGTATCGCTTTCCCCGGGCTGCCAGACGGGCTACCGTACCGCCATCGTGCGGGGCTGGACGCGGGAGGTGGCGGCGGTGGAGTCGTTCTCCGGAAAGCTCGCGGTGGTGACCGGCGGTGGCTCGGGCATGGGCCGTGAGCTCGTCCGCCAGCTTGCCGCGCAGGGCTGCTCGGTGGCCGCGTGCGACTGGCACGCTGCTGCTGTCGCACGCGCGGCGGCGGCGGCGCAGCCCGACGCGCCGCCGGGGGTGCTGGTCACCGGCCACTCCTGCGACGTCTCCGAGGAGGAGCAGGTCCTGCGGTTCCGCGACGAATTGCTGGAACAGCACTCCGCTGGTCACGTTGACCTGGTGTTCAGCAACGCCGGCATCGGCGGAGGCGCCAGCTTTGTCCGCGGCCCAAGAGAGGCCTGGGAACGCACGTTCGCAGTCGACTGGTGGGGCGTGTACTACGTGGCTCGCGCGTTCCTGCCGCTGCTCATTGCCAGCGGCGACGGCGTGCTCGTGAACACCAGCAGCGTTGACGGCTTCTGGGCAACGGGGGGACCCGGCATGCCCAACACCGCGTATTCGGCGGCGAAGTTTGCCGTGAAGGGCTTTACCGAAGCGCTGATCGAAGACCTGCGGGCCAACGCGCCGCAGGTACGGGTCGCTGTCGTGATGCCCGGCCACGTCGGCACCGACATCCTCGCGAATAGCCGCCGTGCCCAGGGGCTGCCAGAGCCTTCGGAGATGAGCCAGGCTCAGCTGGAGGAGCTGATCCCGCCCGGCGCGCGGACCGGACTTGTCAGGGCCGGCTTGCTGCCTGCCGACGCATCCGTGGAGGACCTGCGGCGGACGCTCACGCAGATGGAGAACGACTTTCGGGACAAGGCGCCGCTCAGAGCAGCCGAGGCGGCGACCATCATCCTGGACGGAGTCCGGTCTGGTAGCTGGCGAATCCTCGTCGGAAAGGACGCCAGCATGCTCGACGCGGCAGTACGCGCCCAGCCGGAGGCGGCCTATGACTACCGGACGCTCTTCGGCGCGATGGCGCAGCGGGCCCGTGAAGCTGCTGGCTAGGGCCGTCGGCGAGCAGGTCGTGGCGACCACGACGTCCACCGGCCGGACCTCAAGACGGCCGGGCCTCGATCCGAACGGCCGGCGCTACGATCGGGTCCTCGAACGGGGGATCAAGCGGCTGGATCCACGCGAGCTTGATCGATCATCTCGACTCAACGGGAATGTCATGTGGCGCAAGCGACCACCCGGCACTGGCCTCGCCGCGTCGGAGCCGCAATTCCCAGTGCCAGGAAGACTGGCCTTTACGCGGCGGGCCAGCCAGGCGGAGAAGTACGCGGTGCCGCAGCCCAGCTCGATGACGTCCAGACCCGCAACATCGCCTAAGCTTGCCGACCTGGCGCTCGGGGATGTTGAAGATTCCCCAGGTGATCTCCTCAGCGGCCCAGGCCCGGGCGGCATGAGCTTGGGTGTACTACGCCGCGCAGCCATCGCCGGGCCAGCGTGACCAGGCGCCGGATTCCGGCCCGCGAGGAGCTCCCGCAAATCTGAACACACAGCCTGGCGGACGTGAAGTCGAACGCGCGCGCAGTCCCGCCTGTACGGCTCTAGGCTCGCCGCTGATGTCGGCCGATGTCCGTGCTGATCAGGGTGATCTGGGTGCCGCGGCGGTGGCGTGATCTGACACTGCCATGATCGATCGCAGCCACGTCAGCCCGGCTTCGAGGTCGGGGCGGATTGCGGTCAGTTCGGTGAGGTCGGCAGCCCTGGCCCGGCGGTCCCAAGACGTGGACGTCTTGGCGCAGCGGGTGATCGCTTCGCCGGCCTCGCCGGCGTGGCCGACGGCGAGCGCGAGCACGGCGTGAACGAAGGCGGCTTCCGGGTCGTCGGGGTCACGCCCAGCGCGGATGCGGGCCATTGCAAGATCACGGGGCCGCAGCTCGGTCAGGGCGCGCCTGCCCGGGGGACGGCGGAGTGCCTCCAGGTCGTCTGAGATCTGGAAGGCAGCTTGCGCGCCATCGCACCGGCACAGGGTAAGAAGGCCGATCCGCCAGATGAGGTCGGGGGTGCGCATGCTCGTCGCGAGCATGTCCTCAGCTTGCTTCGCGGCTTCGTCGCTCAGGAGCAGCGCTCTTTCTTCTGCCAGAACGCCCTGGAGTTCTTCTTCGGCAGCGCTGATCCATGCGGCTATGGCTCTTGCCGTCCCTTCTCGCCAGACCAGCTCTCGGTGTTGCGCATAGGCGTACTCGATGCTCTGCGCACGAGCGGCCCGGATGATGTCGCGGTGGACGTGAAGCCAGCGGTTCCCGGGGTTGTCGTCGATCAGATGGTCCAGCACGGCTTCGGTTTCTTCGCTGACCAACTGGGGGTTGGCAGCCAGGAATGCTTCCTCTTCCTCAAGGGGCTGGTACATCAGCCAGCGGTGAACCTGATCGGCTACGGATCGGTCGTGTTCAAGGTAGCGCAGCCAGATCGGCTGGCTGCCCCGCGCGTCGTCCCATGCCATGTCGAAGTGTCCAGCGTCGGCCCTTCTATCCCTTCCCATACGCTTTCCAGCTCCTGATCCCTGGCCTCGACCTCCGCGAGACAGCCAACTGGCTGCCGGACGCGACGAAATCAGGGGGCGTGCTCCTCATGACACTCATCTGGCTGATGATCATATTCGGCTGGGTGCTGGCAACCGCAGTCGCGGCGGGCATCACGCGGGCCTTCCGGCGGCGGTAACTGGGTAAGATCAGATACTGGGCCCGTGGTCGCCTGATCTGAGCGCACTATTTGTCCAATCTGTTGGCTGAAACGCTGCGCAGAATGAAGGCGGATCTGGGTTCCTGCGAACGCACTCACATGACCCTTGACCGGTCGCACTCTCATGCCGCCGACAGCATGCTGGTTCAGGTTCATGTCTGGCGGAAGGCGAACAGCGGCCCGGAGGGCAGGCCGGCGTGGGAGGGGCGGCGGAGCCGGCCGACACCGACCCCCGCCAGCGTGATGGTGTCCAGGGTGTCGAAGGCCACCTCCTCGAAGCCGGCGCCGGTGAACCAGCCGCGGATGCGCGGGGTCAGGTCCGGCGGCCGGCGATGCCGCGTCCAGATCACCGTCGCGCCCGCCGCGCACAACGCCGGGGACGCCGCCACGGTGCGCTCGATGTCATCGTCGCTGACGTTGCCGAAGATGCCGCACAGCAGCAGAACGTCCGCGGGCAGGGCATCAGCGAACGTCCCCGGCTGGCTCGCGTCCGCCTGGCGCACCGTCACCTGCGCCAACCCGGCCGCCGCGGCCCGGCGGCGGGCCAGTTCGGCGTTCCGGGGGTCGGATTCGACCAGGACCGCGGTCACCTCGTCGCGGCGCGGATGATCCCCCAGCACGCCGATCACGTCATGCCCCTGCCCGGCGCACAGGCTGACCAGCCGTACCGGGCCGGGTGGTGCCTGGCCGACCGCCCGTGCCAGGTGCTGCCGGACACTGCGCAGCCGCGCGCTCAGCCCCGACGCCGGATCCTCATAGGCCTGATGCCACTCCACCCAGTCCCGCACGACCCCATTCTGGCCGGCACTCCCTCGCCGTCGGCGGAGGCGATCCGGGCCAGGGCTGCGGTGATCGCCGTGGGGCTGCGGGTCAGTGAGCGGTCGGTGCGGCGGTGGCGGCAGGCCTGGCAGGCCGGCGGGCCGGCCGGGGTGGCCTCGCGCGGGCAGGCGGCGCGGTGCCGGCTCGATGAGGAGCAACTGGCGGCGCTGGACGTGGTGCTGGATGCCGGGCCGCTGGCTGCTGGCTGGCAGGATCAGCGGTGGACGCTGGCCCGCGTCCGGGACCTGGCCGCCGGAGAGTTCCGGGTGCAGTACACCATCCCGGGGATCTGGTACCTGCCACGCCGCCGTGGCTGGACCTGCCAGCTGGGCGCGCGGCGGGCCATCGAACGCGACGACGGCGCGGTCGAGGTGTGGAAGAAGGAGACCTGGCCGCGGATGAAAGTACGGCCGCGGCCCTCGGCGGCTGGATCGTCTTCGAAGACGAATGCGGCCAGTCGCTGAGGCCGCCCCGGTCCCGGACCTGGGGGCGGCGCGGGATCACCCCGGTCATCCGGGTCCGCGGCGGCGGCACCGGGCACGTCTCGGTCGCCGGGCTGGCCTGCTACCGGCCCGGCCGCCGCAGCCGGCTGATCTACCGGCTGCACTGCTACCGCGGCCGCAAGAGCGAAGCCAGGGCGTTCACCTGGACCGAGTACCGGGACCTGCTGATCGCCGCGCACTACCAGCCGCACGGCGGGAACGTCGTGCTGGTGTGGGATAACCTCAGCGTGCACATGCGTGCTGAGCTGCGCGCCTTCACCGGTGCCCGGGCCTGGCTGCGGGTGTTCCGGCTGCCCGCTTATGCGCCTGACCTTAATTCAGTTGAGGGATCTGGCCGGTGCTCACGGGCGGCGTGCTGGCCAACCGGGCTGCCGCCAGCCCCGGCCACCTGGTCCAGGTCATCTGGCACGGCCTGAAGAAGATCCAGTACCAGCCCGGCCTCATCGAAGGCTGCCCCGCCGGAACCAGGCTGGCCTTGGACCAGATCGAACGCCCAGCGGACACTACGAATTAAAGGTCTTTTAGCTGGCCGGAAAGGTAGGCCTGGGAAAGGCCGACCATGCCCAGGCGGTCCCCGCCGGTCACCACGGAGGGGCCAGTGCCGACGTGCCCGCCTCGTTGCCAGCGGCCTCCATTGCCGGGCCGTCCGCGATCATGGGCGTGGCTCTTGCTGCGGCAGGTACTTGATGCTGCCGAGGACATGCTCCCGGATGATGGCAGCTACCTCTTCCTCGTCTCGGCGCTTCAGCGCCTCGACCAGCTGCGCATGCTGCTGGAGTGATTCCTGGTGTGGTCGGCCTGCTTGAGGTCCGCGTGGGAACGACCGCCACAGTAGTCGCATGAGCAGAAGAAGCATCGGCGAGCGCGCACACTCGTAGATTCGGAAGTGGAACTGCCGATTGAGTTCCGCCAGCCGATCGTCATCCGGCTGGCATGTGGCGACCTGCCGGTAGAAGGCTTCGATTTCCGCGAGGTCCTCGCTGGTCATCTTGGACACAGCCAGACTTCCGGCCAATGCTTCCAGCGCGGCCAGGATCCGGTAGTTCTCTTCCATTTCCTCTGACTCGGTACGCGCGACCGTGGCTCCCCGGTGCACGTCTGTGACCACGAGGCCCTCCGACTCGAGGCGCCGGAGCGCCTCCCGCACGGGCGTGTAGCTCACCTCAAACTGTTCGGCAAGATCGCGCTGGCGAAGCGGCGTGCCGGGGGAAAGCTGCCGGCCGGTGATGAGTTCTCTGAGTGCGTCGGTCACCATGTCACTCTTGCTGACGTATTTGCCTTTTGCTCGCAGTGCTGGCTGTCTGATCGTGCCGGAGGAATGGCCGTCGGCGGCTTCCGGCATGCGGGAAGCACCATCTACCTGGTCGCCCGTCTCACTCATGGCTTCTCGACCCTCATGATGGGCGTGGCGAGGAGTTGAGATCGTGTGCGGGAGACCCAGGCGTAGCATCCTGGACGGATTGGCCGAGAAAGACCTGGCGGATGTCGGGACGGGCGACAATCTCGCTGGCCGGGCCGGCGATCTCGATCCGCCCCGCGACGAGAATGTAGGCCCAGTCGGACACCCCGAGCGCCTCGAACGCCTTCTGCTCGACCAGGAGCACGGCGGTGCCGGAGTCAGCGAGACGCCGCACCTGATCCCGCAACACCGCCCGGGACAGGTCCGGTGACAAGTTGGAGGTCGGCTCGTCAAGGACGAGAACGGCCGGTTCGAGCATCAGGACCCGCGCTATCGCAAGCATCTTCCGCTCGCCCCCGCTGAGCTTGCTTGCGGTCCTGGAACGCATTTCCGCCAGCGCGGGGAAGGTCGACAGCACCGCCTCGATCCTGGCGGTGAGCTGAGGCTTCGTGAGCAGGTACCCACCCATCTCCAGGTTCTCGGTCACGGTCAAGGTGTCGAACACGTCCTTGGTCTGCGGGACGAAACCCAGTCCCATCCGGGCAAGACGATGCCCACGCATGTTCGTTATGTCGCGACTACCGAACGTGACCGTGCCGGTCATGACCGGAAGCCTGCCGGTCACGGCCTTGAGCAAGGTGGACTTGCCGGCGCCGTTCGGCCCGATGACCGAGACCACTTCCCCGGGCCCGGCACTAATGCTCACGCCGGACACGATCGCAGCGGCCCCGTAACCCGCCGCGACCTCCTGGAGGCGCAGGACCGGCGGGGGGCGCCCCGCGTCGCCCGGTAGCGGCTGCCCGGTCAGGCTGTCCGGGCGCGGCGGCGGGTCACCGGCGGGACGGCTATCCGATGAGGTAGGCATCCAGCACCTCCCGGTCGGCGCGGACCTCGGCCATGGTTCCCTGCGAGATCACACGCCCCTGGGCCATCACGATGACGGGGTCGCACAGCCGCTCCACCACCGCGAGTTCATGCTCGATCATGAGCATGGTGAGCCCTTCATCGCGCAGATCGAGCAGATGCTGCTCGATCCGCCTGGCCAGGGATGGGTTCACCCCGGCCATCGGCTCATCGAGCAGTAGTAGCGCTGGGCTGGCCATCAATCCGCGCATCAACTCAAGCAGGCGTTTCTGGCCCCCGCTGAGGTTTCCTGCGTACTCGTCTTCCTTGGCGGACATGTCGAAACGCGCCAGCAGTTGCCGCGCCCGCTCCACCATCTTCCGCTCATGAGGTCGCCAGTACCGCTTGCCGAGCGCGGCCTGCCACAATGCTTCTCCCCGCGGGAAGGGCGCTGCCACCAGCAGGTTCTCCAGTACCGTCAGCGCGGCGAACTCGCTGGAGATCTGAAAGGTCCGGATGATCCCGCGTCGGGCCACCTTGTATGGGGGCAGTCCAGTGATGTCCTGGCCCCGATAAGAGATCTCCCCGGCGCTCGGCCGGAGTGCGCCGGCGATGACGTTGAGCACGGTCGACTTCCCGGCGCCGTTCGGCCCGATCAGGCCGGTGATCTGGCCAGGTGGGATTTCGAAGGATGCGCCGTTGACCGCCCGGACCCCGCCGAATTGGCGGTGCAGGTCCCGGACCTCAAGCACGGCACCGGCGGGCTCGCTCATCTGCCGGTCCGCGTGGACATCAGCGGTTGCCGCGCTTCGCTTTGAGCGGCCGGCGGGAAGCGCCGTCGCCGCTCGGGGATGACACCGCGAGGCCAGAACCACAAGAAGACCAGGGCGAGCACCCCGACGATGATCCACTGCAGGGCGTCGATGAACCCTGGCGGGCCGAATTGTGGAACGAAACGGGTGGCTTCGAGGAAGGCGACCGGCACAAGCAGCGCCCCAACCATGACTCCCAGATTGTTCCCGGATCCGCCGACGATGACGGCCGTAAAGTACACGAACGTCTCCGGATACAGCCAGGAGCCCGGGGACCAGGCGGAGATGAACTCGACCAGGATGGCGCCACTGACCCCGGCGATCACTCCGCCGAGCACGAACGCGAGCATGCGCAGCCCGGTAACGTTCTTGCCCAGAGCCGCTGCAGCTTGCTCGTTGTCGCGGACCGCGCGCAGCGTGCGGCCAAGTGGCGAGCTCGTCACAATGTGCACGAGCCAGTAGACGCACAGGCAGATCACGGCCGTGATGCCCACGAACAGCCACTGGTAGCCAATGGGCGACAGGTTGACCGCCGTGGCTAGCGGCTTGGGGACCAGGTCGAGTCCGTTCGGCCCGTTCACCAACCCGGCCTGGTTGGTGGCGACGCTGGTCGCGATGAGCGACACCACAAGCATGACCATCGCTTCGTAATCGCTGCGCAGCCGCCGGATGGCAACGCCGCCTACCAGCATCGCAAGCAGGCCTCCGACCATCCCGGCCGCCAGGATGGGCAGCGGGAATGGCCAGTGGGCGCCGCCGACATATTGCTGGAATCCGCCTTTCGTGGCGGGCCCGAGCGTGAGCACAGCCGCGGTGTAGGCGCCGGCGGCCTGGAAGATGATGAAGGCGAAGTTGACAAGCCCCGCCACGCCGAATTGGAGGTTGAGCCCCCAGCAGGCCATCACGTCGACGCCGAGGTAGATCAGCACGGTGGAGATGTAGAACTGCCAGGCGACGCTCACGCCGCGACCTCCTTGCGGGTGGCGATTTCCGGCAGGATGCCTTGCGGCCGGGCGAGGAGGACTATCACCAGGATCACGAAGGCAACGACATTCTTGTAGTCGGGGCTGATGATGGCGGCTGCCAGCTCACTGGCGATCCCGATGACCAGCGCGGCGAGCATGGCTCCGTACGGCTGGCCGATCCCGCCAAGTACCGCCACGGCCACGATCGGGATCAGGAACTGGGCGCCGGTTGTGTCGGTGAACGAGGTCACGTTCATCACCAGGATCACGCCGGCCAGCCCGCACAGGGCGCCCGAGATGGCCCACCCGAGGTCGATGACCCGGTCGGTGGCGATCCCGCAATTGCGGGCCAGGTCAGGATCGGTGGCGGTGGCACGCATCGCCTTGCCGAGCTTAGTGTAGCGAAGCAGCAGGTGGATGAAGAGCATGGCCACGATCGCGATGCCGATGATGGCAAGCTGGACCGTGGTGAACACCATCCCGGCGACGTGGACCGAAGTGGCCCGGGGCATCTGCAGGCTGTAGAAGTTGGCGCCGAAGATGGCCAGCAGACTGTTCTGCACGATGAGGCTGACAGCGATGGTCACGATGATCATGCCGAACAGGCGTGTCCCGTGCCGGACGAACGGGGTGTACAGGCAGCGGTTCAGCAGCACTGAGAAGACGGACCCGAACACCGCGCCCGCCACCAGCGCAAGCCACACGCTAAAGCCAGCGCTGGTGACCAGGTAGGCGACGAACGCGGCAGAGGTCATGATGTCGCCGTAGGCGAGGTTGAGGATGTTGGTGACGCCGAACTGGAGGGTGAATCCCACTCCGGCCACCGCCAGGATGGACGCGGTAACGATGCCGAATCCGATCGCGGGCACCAGCGTGCTCACCGCCGCCTCCTCCGCGCCCCGTGCATGCCACGGTGCGGTGCCACGTCAGCGGCATCAGTGGTCACGGTCACCGGCTGAGTGCGGCGATCTGCGCCGCCGACACCGAGCCGACCAGCACCGGGCTGCCGTTCACATATTTCGCGGCCTCGAACGCTCCGGTGGAGTTGTGCCAGCGGTTGAACACGATGGGCCCGCCAGCGCCGACGTACTGGATCTGCTTGCCGGCCTGCAGTGCGGCCTTTCCGGTGGCGAACGTGGTGACAACTGTCTTGCCGGAACCGGGCTCGGTGACCTTCATGATGTAGGCATTGAAAACGTTCGGGCTGGCGCTCTTGGCCGCGATCATCGCCAGCGCCATCACGTTGACCCCGTCGTAGTAGGTCATCGAGTATGGGTCACTGCTCCACTGGCTGGGCTTGGGCACCTGTGACGCCGACGCCAGCAGAGACCGGTTGTAGGCCTGCCAGGCTGGCCCGCTCGGCGGCGCGTACGGCTGCATCCCCTCGAAGTACCTGGCCATGGGCGCCGCACCGATCGCACTGTTGACCGCCTTGAGCCACGGCGCCTGCAGGGTGACCTCGGTCCCGACCACAGGCATGAGCCCGTGCAACTGCTGCAGCTCGGACAGGAAGGTCGCGCCCGTCTGCGGGTCGACCTCGGTGAAGATCACCTGCGGGTGCGCCGCGAGCATGTTCTCGATCTCGGCGCGGTAGGAACTCTGGTCGAGCGCGAGGGGCTTGTTGTAGACGATGGTCCCGCCGAGCCGGGTAAAGGCGCGGCCCAGCGTCGGCACGTCCGACTGAGCACCCGCGTCGCTGCCAAACACCGCAGCGGCCCGGGTGTAGCCCGCCTTGTGCGCCCAGAGCGCCATCGCGTACCCCTTGACGTCGTCGGCCGGTGTGATCCGCCAGAAGTAGGCATAGCTGGAGTGGTCAAAGGCCGCCTGGCCGGTGTCGGCGAACATCGGCACGTGGCCCGTGTTTAGCAGCGGGACGGTGGCCAGCGCCTCGTCGGAGCTGGGTCCCAGCACGCCGATCAGTGACGTCTCCGTCGCCATCATCTTTTGCGCGGCTGGCACAGCGTCGGCCGGATCGCCGCGCGTGTCCTCCTGGACGCAACTCAGCTTGTGACCGAGCACCCCGCCGTTCGCGTTGATCAGCCGGACGGCGGGCACGCAGCCACCGGCCATTTCCGGCCCGAACGCGGCGTCCGGCCCGGTGAACGGGTTGAACTCCCCCACCACCAGCGTCGACGACGCGGAGCCGCCACCTGCTGAGCCGCAGGCGCCAACGGCAAGGAGTGCGAGGGCCGCTCCCACTGCTATCACGGCGATTCGCATAACGCACCTCCAGGTGACACGCGCAGTACTGCACGTCAGGCTTTGTGACCGTCCCCCGGCAGCAGGGCAACGGCCTCGATTTCCACCAGCGCGTCCGGATTGGCGAGCGCGCTGACCTCCACCAGCGTGCTGGCCGGGCGGGCGTCGCCGAAGTAGCGGCGGCGCACCGTGTTGACGAGCTCCCGGTCCGCCATGTCCCGCACAAACACCCCGACCCGCACGACGTCGTCGAAGGTGGCACCAGCGCTCTGAAGAACGGCGCCCACGTTGTCGAGCACCTGCTCGGACTGCCTGATCACGTCGCCGGTGCCCACGAGCTCACCATCGGCGTTGACCGGCAGCATCCCGGAGATGTACAGGAATCCGCTCGCCTCGACCGCGTCGGTGTAGTGGCTGATCGGCTCGGCCAATTGCCCGGCCAGCCGGATCCGCCTCACGGAATCTCTCCCGGTGGATCGATGATGCGGATCACGAGTGGGCTCGGGTGAAACCCGTTGCAGGGATTGAGGTCCTGCGGGCAGGCGGAGACCGACACGATCGCGTCCATCAGCGTCCGCAGCACTAGCCTGTCCCCGGGCCGGCCGGTGGGGATCTCGTTGCCGAATGTGCGGTCCGGGTGAATGGGGGCGTTCTGGAAGAAGTTGAACGGATCGGGGATCTGCCACTCGGCGATCCCCCACGGCTCCAGCACCTCGGCGAAGTTCGTCCGGCAGCTGCGGTGGCCCTCGACCTTGTAATCGAGCAGGTAGCGGCGGTCATCGCACATCGAGGTGATGATGTCGTTCCTGCCCACGTCATCGCGCAAGATCTCGAACATGGGGCGGCGCCAGTTGCTCTCCAGCCGGTCCCCGACCTGCACGGTCAGCCGCAGGATGGCGGAGCGGGTATGCGTCGTCGACAACCACTCGGTCCGGTTGCGTTCTGCGAAGGCAACGAAGTCGGCGACCTGCTGCCCCTCCACGTCAACGATCTCCACCAGCTGGCCGGCGAGGGCGACGAAAGCCGTGCCGTGCCCGCCAGGAACCAGGATCTCCCGGCCCTCTTGAGTCGGCCCTGATGCCTCGGCCGCAGACTCGCCCCTCACACTGATCTCCTCACCCATAGCGAAGATTGTGCGTCATATATAATCCAGGATCAAGATCCCGCTGGATGGCCAGTGCTCCTTCGGCGCTCGTTTAGCTGAGGCGTGCAGGTCAGGCCGATCTGCAGGTGCACGCGCCACAGGCCAGCCTCCGCGCGCAGACCTTCGGCTGGGCAGACGACACCACCGCGGAACCCGTGCGGCCTGAACCGGTCTGCGAGCCTGCAGCCAGTGCTATATGGCTCTGGCTCAATTGTCGTGATTGGGTTCAGTCGGCGAGCAGGACGCGCTTGCGGGGCAGGTCGGGGTTCGCGCGGCCATACATCTGTCTTTTGATCATTTTTAAAGTTACGTGGCCTTCGACTGGGCCGGAGCTGTAGGGGACGGTGAGCCCGGCGGTGACGGCGGCCCAGTCTTTGCGCAGTCCCTTGGCGAAGCCGCGCAGTTCGCTGACTGGGCCGTTTTCGGCTTGGGAGGCCCAGGCTTCGAGGTGCTCGCCGTGCCGGTGGCAGAGCATGCCGGCGAACTCGCGGACCAGGTCGCGGGTGGCTTTGAGAGCCTTCGGCGTTTCGGCCTGCAGCCAGCCGGGAGCGACATTGAGCTGATCCGGGAACTCCTGCTGACCCAGACAGAGCTCGAACGCCAAAGTCAGGGCCACGGCGATACCGCCCTGATGAAGCTGTGCTGCGTTGCAGCTGTTCAATGCTGGCAGCCCACAGGATGCCCTGACGATCTGGCAGGTTAAGACATCGAGCTTCGACGCGCACTGCTCGATCGACGTTCAGTTGCTGTGCGGCCCCGGGCTTGAGGAGACCAAGACATACCTCGCCCAAGACGGTTCCGGACCCGCCACGGCCGGCCCGGGGTAACCGAACATCCTCAATTCGACACGGTCGCTGCTGGCCAGATGCTCGCGCAGCGGCAGATCCGGATGACTCGTAGCCGCGCCTAGATGAATGGCAACTCCCGCCGCTGCGGGCGAGAATCGCGATGTGGAAACCACTTCTGGTTACGTACCGACTGGGTTCGTGCGGGTTGGGTACAGGGAAGACCTCATCCGCCTCCTGACCGAGTACGAGCTGGAGGAGGAAGACGTTGAGGGCCTGGTCGCTACCCGTACCCCGCCGGGGCCCAGCGGCTCGCCTGGCCGGAAGGAATACCTGATACACGAATCACTGCTGCGCTCTCACGGCGAATTTCCCTGTGCGGGCGACCGGGAAGCCGTGAGCTTCTGCCGGCAGATCGTAGACGAGATGGTGGCGCTCTTCGGGATCGGGCAGCAAGAGGCGGTAGCCCGCGTCAACCGGCACTGGTCGGTACCAGGCGATAGCGGGCGATAGCGG
>DPMS01000677.1 GCA_003541285.1 Actinomycetota bacterium | reverse complement strand
ACCCCGATCAGGATCGGGGCGGCCCGTGCGAACGTCTGCGGCGGCGTGAGCAGCAGCAGGGTCGCCCCGGCGGCACCGCCCAGGGCGGTGATCAGCCCCAGCCGGCGGACCCTGGCGCCCTGGCCGGCCAGTTCCGGGCGGGACCCGGCCGCCGCGCCCACACCGGTGAACAGCAGGGAGACCGTGTTCGTCATGTTGGCCGACAGCGGCGGCAGGCCGATCGCCAGCAGTGCCGGATAGGAGACCACCGACGCCAGGCTCACCACCGTGCTGACGGTGCCCGCGACCAGCCCGGTTGCGAGCAGGGCCAGCACCTCGACAACTGTCACCAGCCGACCCAAGCACACCACCACCGGGCCACCCGGACAGGCCGGCCGGACAGGCCGGCCGGAACCGGGCGCGCCGGCAACATGTTCGGTCACAAGCGGACGGCGGGACCTTCGTCCCTATTGACGCAAAGTGGCCGGTGCGAGACTCGCGGGGGTGGCATGTGCCCCGGACGTTCAGGTCTGTCCGCTGCTTCCCGGTATCCCCGGGCCGGCCCGCGGCTTTGGTTAGCCAACGGCAGGCCCTATCGGGGGCGGTCTGCCTGTGGCGATGCCCACCTGTAGTGCTGGGGGGCTGGGCGCTGCCGGCCGGCCGGGTGCGGCAGCCCTCGGCCCCAGCCGCCGGCTCCCAGATCGCGGGCCGCGGTCACCAGGCCCAGGTCACACCAGCAGTTGAGTCAGCCACCGGGGCCCGGTCACCGACGCACCCACCGCCAGGCAGCGCCGCCGCAGTCCGGCGTCCGCGGTGACCACGATGCGCCTGCCCGGCAGCCGGGCAGCCAGATCGGCGATCGTGTCATCCCCCTCGCCGGAAGCGGCCACCACCCGCACCGCCCCGTCCGGCTGCAGGCGCTCCATCGCCGCCCGGGCCTGGCCCTCCACCACCAGGACCAGCTGTGGGTACCACCGGTCCAGGGCCGCCCCGCCGGAGCCGGGTGGCAGCTCGGCGACACCTCGGGCAGCCAGCGCCAGCAGTTCACCGTGCAGCCGCAGCATCGCCCCGGCCCGGTCCCGCCACCAGCCGTCCGGCCGTGACCCCATTACGTTGGCACCGTCCACGATCAGCGTGACCTGCTCCAGGGCGCCCTCGATGACCGGCCAGGCAGCGGCGAACCCTGGATGCAGGCGGAGCGAGGCTACCTGCCCGGCCGGGAACCAGCCGGCGTCGACCGCCTCCCGGCTGGCCGGGCGGACGGCGAACGGCTCCGCGGCGGCGGCGATCAATGTCTGGTAACTCCAGCCACCATGATCGTCGGACAGCAGTCCATGGATGCGGACCGCGTCCGGGGGTGCGCCGCACTCCTCCGCCGCCTCCCGCACCGCCGCCTCGGCTGGTGATTCATGACTGTCCCTGGCGCCGCCCGGCGGCCCCCACGTGCCCGCGTGCTGACTCCATCCAGCCCGGCGCATCAGCAGGACGAGCGGCTCCCCGGACTCATCGGGCGCGCAGATGAGCAGGCCGGCTGCCCCGTGCTTTCCCCAATGCTGGTGGCCCGTGCCGCAGTCGGCCCAGCCGTCCCCATCGCCGTGTGTCATCTCAGCCGACGATAGCGCAGACCACGACCACCACCGCCGGCCTGCGCCGCTATCACGGCGGCCTGGCCCGGCCCCTGATGCCCGGGTGGCCCGCTCCCCGGCCGGACCAGGACACCACCGCAGGCTCTAGGGTGGAACGCATGGGCGAGTCCATGCTTCAGGACAAGATCAGCCGGATGCTTGAGCACCGGACCGCCCCGCTGATCCTGGAACTCGACCTGACCGACGGCCTCGCCGAAGAGCCACCCACCGATCCCGTCTCCGCCTTCCTGACCATGCGCCGGCCCAGGCTCGCCGACGTGCTGGACGGCCTGCGCCGGGCGCGCGCCGACGACCGGGTGAGGGCGCTGGTGGTCAAGGTCGGCGGGCGTCCCATCGGGATGGGGCGGGTCCAGGACCTGCGGGCCGCCATCACCGACTTCGCCGCCTCCGGCAAGACCACCGTGGCCTGGGCGGAGACATTCGGCGAAATGGCGCTGGGGAATCTGCCGTACTACCTGGCCACCGCGTTCGGCAAGATCTACCTGCAGCCTTCCGGGGACCTCGGGCTGACCGGGATCAGCCTGCGGCAGTTGTTCTTCCGCGGCGCTCTGGACAAGCTCGGCCTTGACGTCCAGGTGGTCAAGCGGCACGAGTACAAGAACGCCCCTGACCGGCTGACCGAGCACGGCTTCACCGGACCAGCCCGGGAGGCGATGGAGGGACTCGTGGCCTCCCTCACCGCCCAGCTGGCCGAGGCGGTGGCCCAGCGCACGCAGACCAGCGCCGAGCAGGCCCGTGCCCTGATCGACCGCGGCCCGTTCCTGGCCGGCGAGGCACTCGCCGCCGGGCTGGTCGATGTGCTCGGCTACCGCGACGAGGTCTACGCCGACGTGCGCAAGGCCGCCGGGCCCGGCGCGTTCCTGCTCTACCTCGGCCGCTACCAGCGCGCGCGTGCCCTCGCCGGGCGGGCGCGCAAGCTGCCCAACCCGTCCGAGAGCGTGGTCGCTCTTATCCACGCCACCGGGACGATCCGGCGCGGGCGCAGTGGGCGTGGCCCGGGCGGCGGTCCCATGGGGTCGGACACGATCGCCGCGGCACTGCGGGCCGCCGCCGCCGACCACCGGGCCAAGGTGATCGTGCTGCGGGTGAACAGCCCCGGCGGTTCCTACGTCGCCTCCGACACGATCTGGCGGGAGGTGGTCCGGGCCCGCGAGGCAGGCACCCCGGTGGTGGTGTCCATGGCCGACGTGGCCGCCTCCGGCGGTTACTTCATCGCCGCCGCGGCCGACGCCATCGTGGCCCAGCCGGGCACACTCACCGGATCGATCGGGGTGTTCGGCGGCAAGGCGGTCACCGCGAGCTTGCTGGAGCGGGCCGGGGTGAGCGTCGACACGGTCGGCGAGGGCCGGCACGCGGACATGTTCACCATGACGCGCCCGTTCAGTGACGAGGAATGGACGCTGGTCAACACCTGGATGGACCGGATCTACGCGGACTTCACCAGCAAGGTCGCCAGCGGGCGGGGGCTGTCGCCCGAGCGGGTGCACGAGGTCGCCCGCGGCCGGGTGTGGACCGGCGCCGACGCCGCCGCCAACGGCCTGGTGGATCACCTTGGGGGACTGGAGACCGCGGTGGCACTCGCCCGGCGCACGGCTGGGCTGCCGCCGGCCGCGCCGCTGCGCGGCTACCCCCGCATCCGCCCGCTGGACCGGATACGCCCGCCGGAGTCGAGCGAGGACCGCGCCGCCGGCCGGGCCAGCCTTCTTGCGGAAAGCTGGGGGCCGGTCTGGCGGCTCGCGGCCAGCGCGGGCCTGTCGCCGTACGGCCCGCTGCAGCTCCCCGGCCACTGGACGATCCAGTGACCGAACGCCTCGCGGCCGGGCGGGGCGGCTCGGCCGCCGGCGAGCACACCACCG
>DPMS01000391.1 GCA_003541285.1 Actinomycetota bacterium | reverse complement strand
AGTTGTCCTTGCCGCCCAGCCAGTAGTTGTAGATCCGGGCCTGGTGCGCCACGCTGGTGTCAAAGGTCGGGTGGTCGTCCTCGCCGGCGGGAAGGCCGCCGTGCCCTTCGCCTGTCACTGGTGCTCCTCCGCCTGTCACTGGTGAGCCTTCCTCGCTGCTGCCGGCCACCCTGGTGCCGGCGGGGACCGGTTAAGTTTCGGAGATGATCTTCTTCAGGAAACGCGCGGTGTCGGCCGGGTGAGGGCTTCGGCGCTGAGGCGGTTCATCACTTCCATGTAGTGATCGACACCTGTCCGCGATTCCAGGTAGAGGGCGCTGGTCAGCTGCTCGATGTACACCACGTCGGGCAGCGCCGGCTCCTCGAAACGCAGGATGGTGAACGAGCCGCCCGCCGCCGCGTGACCGCCGTGGCGGAACGGCACGACCTGGAGGGCGACGCAGAGCATCGCCGGGACCTCGACCGGGTGGCGCAACTGGGCACGCATCACCTCGCGGCCACCCACCGGGCGCCGCAGCACCGCTTCGTCCATGACCGGCCACACCCGGGGCGGGTCCGGCCTGGTGAGCAGGGTCCTGGCGTTTCATGCGCAGGCTCACCCTGCGGCCGATGGACTCGTCCAGATCGGCCTTATAGCCGAGCGTGGTGACGGCGCGGGCATAGTCCCCGGTCTGGAACAGGCCGT
Source organism: Actinomycetota bacterium (assembly GCA_003541285.1). Lineage (GTDB taxonomy): Bacteria > Actinomycetota > Actinomycetes > Streptosporangiales > Streptosporangiaceae > UBA9676. Next base: position 7,292 of record DPMS01000391.1, on the reverse strand, counting down.
GCCCGAACTGGAGCTCGAAGGTGCGGATGACCGANNAGGATGTCGCCGTACTTCGCCCACCAGCCAGGGGACCTGGCCCGCCGGGCAAGACCGAAGCGCTATCCGCTGAAGCACGGTGCATCTGAGTATTGTGGCACCTTCCGGCGGCTTAAGTCATAACACGATGCCGGCCGTTCAGCACAGGTCGTCGAACTCGCCGTTCTTCGCGCCCGCAATAGACCCCGCAATTTCGGCGCGCGTGTGGATCAGCGCCGGGCCGGACGGGTGGTGCGGGACCGGGGCCGCCATTACGGGAGTGCCTGCCACCTAGCTGCCGCGCTGCCTCCAGGCGGGCTTCATAGCCACGGCGATCGCCATCACGGAACCCAGATAGCGGGCCTGCCAGATCCAGGGCGAGGTGACGGAAGCCCCCAGTGGGTCGTCGCTGTAGCCGGGGTAACTGCCGGTTACCTTCAGCCCGCGCAGATAGCCGGCGTGGGAGATAGCAGTACCGTCCCACCCGTAGGTGACCAGCCCGAGCGAATACCGGACGTGGAACTCCAGGTACTTCCTGCCCTTGGTGAACCTGCCGGTGGCGAAGCCGCCGCCAGAGCTGCGCCCGTGACGGTGAGGCGAAATGTGAACCCGGCAGGTGCAAGCACCGGCGCGAGAATGGCAGCACCGGGCTTCAAGACTCTGACCGCATCAGCGGAGTCTGCCATCGCACCATCCGCTGAGCGTGATCCTGGTGAACCGGCCATGAGCCATTCAGACCGGTGTCCTCGAGAGCTTCCGTCGAGCCAGGAAGCCACCAGATCCACCGCGCCCGCTGACCCTCTGCGTCGGCCGGCAACAGTCACTCCGCAACGGGCGACACACGACGCAGCCGAGCCCCAAGAGCATCACTGCGCCGGTGGAAGGAGCATCTGACCAGGCCACAGCCCTCCCAGGCATTCCACGGCCGGTCACGCCAGCAGCCCCCAGCGAGCGGCAACCCTACATCCGAACAGGTGCGTGGCACCCTCACGCGGTGGCCGTTTGCTGTACTCAGCTGCCGTACACCCCTTCGGCAGGGACGGATACGTATTCGAATACTGGCTCTGACCTGGTAGGTGCAGCTGGGTTCGGACCAGTAACCGCTCGCCTGTAGGCGGGGCTGAGCCGTCGCCCGGCGGGCTGGACGAGGCTCGCCGTACCAGCCGTCTGCGGCGGCTTCGGCGTCGATCGCATCCTGGCCGGAGCGCCAGGCCAGGACGGGTTTGCCAGCCTGGCCGGCGGTGATGGCGGTGCGCAGGTACTTCCCTACGCGGCGTTTGGCGGCGATCGCCTGGACACGGGCGGCCACGGCATCTTCGGTGGGGTGGAACCGGGTCCCGGCGGTGCGTACCAGCTTGTCCAGTTCCCCGGCGGCCTTGGCCAGCTTCAGCGCCCTGGCCTTGGCCTGGCCGGCGGCGTTCGGGGTCTGTCAGGCTATCTTGACATACCCCCTGGCCTCGCCACCAGGCGGTCTTACACCAATGTAAGACTAACTTAATGCCATTGGCCCAAGGCCTGGCTGAGCCACAGAAGCTCAGTGCCCAATCCCCACGCCTCTTGCACAGGGAGTGGGGACGGCGTAAAGCTTTGATAACGAGGTCGGCTGCACTGGCGGGGGAACCACGTCGGCCTCACGTTGCGCGAGGTCATCACGAATGGCCTCGTGGGGACGCCTGGCCAGGGGAGGCCACGGGGGAAGGGGACACCATGTTTACTCGGCGTCAGGTCTTGAAGGGGAGCATGACGGCGGCGGCGGGTCTGGCCGTCTTCCCGCACGTCAGCTGGCCAAGGGCCACGGCGGTGGCTGCGCAGACCCCGTTAGCCGGGAAATCCATCCCGCAGTTCGTGGACCCATTGCCGGCCCTGGATGTCATCCAAGCCGGCGCCGGCACGATCGAGCTTCAGATGCGGGAGTTCCAGGCTCAGGTACTGCCGACGGGGTTCTTGGGCAAGACGTGGGTGTGGGGATACCTGCAGTCTGGCCAGACGAGTAGGGCTTCCTATATCGGGCCGGTGATCGTGGCTGAGCGGCGCACCCCGACCGAGGTCAAGTGGGTGAACGACCTTGGCGGCACCGCTGGCAGCCATGTGCTGGCGTGGGTTAGCTCCACCGACCAGACGCTCCACTGGGCTGATCCGCTTAATGGCGAGGCGAATGCGTGCGCGGAGGCTGTGGAGCCTGCCAAGCCGCCCACCGGGACCTGCGCCCTGAACTATGAGGGCCCTATCCCGGCAGTCGCGCATCTGCACGGCGGGGAAGTGCCACCCGAGGTGGATGGCGGGCCCGACGCCTGGTTCACCAGCGGCGACGGGGCCTACCACGGGCACGCTTTCTATAGCCGGGACGACGGCAGCGCCACCAACTATGCGATCTACCGGTACCCCAATGTTCAGGAGGCCGCTCCCATCTGGTTCCACGACCACACCCTGGGGGTGACCCGGCTGGGCGTGTACGCGGGACTGGCCGGTGCGTACCTGATCACCGACCCTGATGCGGGCATTCCCGCCAGCCTTCCCTCACCGGTCCCGCTGGTGATCCAGGACCGCATATTCGACACCGCCGGGGAGCTGTTCTTCCCCTCCGGGGTCCCCTACATTCCCAACCCCGAGCACCCGTTCTGGGTGCCGGAGTTCATCGGCGACACCATCGCGGTCAACGGCAAGGTCTGGCCGTTCCTGGAAGTCGAGCCAAAGCGGTACCGGTTCTTGTTCCTGAATGGCTCCAATGCCCGCGGCTATGAGATGTTCCTGGCCAACCCGGTCACCAAGGCCGTGGGCCCGGCCATGTGGCAGATCGCCACTGACGGCGGTTACCTGGACACACCCGTCAAAATCGACCCCGCCGCGCCCGCAGGCCAGCTGCAGAGACTGGTGCTGCTGCCCGGGGAGCGCGCCGACGTCATCATCGACTTCGCCGACCTGACCCCCGGGACGCGGCTGCTCCTGCGGAACACGGCCAAGGCTCCCTACCCGGGCGGCACGCCTCCCTCCGGGAGCACCACCGGCCGGATCATGGAGCTCCGGGTGATACCCCAGACCACCCCGGATACCAGCTACGACCCCGCGACGGGCACCCCGCTGCGTACCCCGATGGTCCGGCTGGTGAACCCCACCGCCGGCACACTGGCCTCTGGCGTAACGGTCCAGAAGACGCGCCAGCTCACCCTCAACGAAGTCATCGCGCCACCCAGCACCGTCGGCGGGGTGACCTACCCGGGCGGGCCGCTGGAGATCCTGGTCAACAACACCGAACTGGTGGGCACGGACCGGACCGACTTCACGGCGATCACCACTGGCGGGATCACCGAGTACTACTCCGAACTCCCCCATGAGGGCGAGACGGAGATCTGGGAAGTCGTCAACTTGACCGCGGACGCCCACCCCATCCACCTGCACCTTGTTCAGTTCCAGCTGATGAACCGGCAGTCCTTTGATGTGAAGAAATACAGCACCGTCTATGCGGCGGCCTTCCCGGGCGGCACTTACCAGCCCGGTTTCGGGCCCCCGCTCGACTACAACACCGGCAATCCACGGGCGCTCGGCGGCAACCCCGACATCACGCCCTACCTCAAGGGCCCCGCCCGGCCGCCGGCGGCGAACGAGGCAGGCTGGAAGGACACAGTGATCATGTTCCCGGGCGAGGTCACCCGGATCGTGGTCCGCTGGGCGCCGACCGACCTGCCGGCAAGCACCGACCCCACTGACGCCTCTTACCCGTTCGACCCCGACGGCGGGCACGGCTACGTGTGGCACTGCCACATCATCGATCACGAAGACAACGAGATGATGCGCCCCACCAGCGTCAAGGCGAACAGCACGACCAGGAGCTATACCCAGGGAACAGACTACTGAGGCCGCGCTGCCCCACTCCCGCCAGCGACGGGACGCCCAGGATGATCTGCGCGCGGCACAGCGCCGCCGTTCTGGATGTCAGGCGCGGATCCGGCGCCGCCAGCCCTGCCCTGCGGGGTGTCAGAAGTCTGCCTGGCCTGTGAACTGCATCGATGAGCCCAGCGTAGCGGACGGCATGATGATCAGCCGTGGCCCTTCGCCTGCTCTACCTGATCTTCGTCCGGCTCTGCGGCTGGCTGGTCCTGCTCGGCCGGTCAACCGCGTCCAAGGACATCGAACTACTCGTGCTGCGGCACGAGGTTGCCGTGCTGCGCCGCACCAAGCCCAAGCCCCGGCTGGACTGGGCCGACCGTGCGATTCCCGCCGCGCTGACCCGTCTCCTGCCGCGAACTCTGCGGATGCACCGGCTGGTCACCCCGGGCACCGTCCTGCGGTGGCACCGTCGCCTGGTCCGGAAGAAATGGACTTACCCGAACCGGACAGCCCGCCCACCTGTCAGCGCGCGCCGCCCACCCCCGGTTTCTGGTCCGTGACCGGGCCGGGCAGTTCACCGCCTCGTTCAACGCGGTCCTGGCCAGTGCCGGCATCCAGATCGTGAGGATCCCGCCCGGAGGTCCCCGCGCGAACCCTTTGGTTTCACACTGCACCTCTTCGGGTCGAGTATGCGGCGATCAGGGCTGTCGCCGGGCGGCTGGGCATGCCAGCTGAGACGCTGCGCAAGTGGATCCGCCAGGCCGCGGTTGATGAGGGCGCGGCGCCTGGGGTGACCAGCGCCGAATCGGCTGAGATCCGTGAGCTTCGCCGCAAGAACCGTGGGCTGGAGCAGACCATAGAAATTCTCCAAGGCGCCGGCAGGTTTTTGCGCGCGGGAGTGCGACCCGCGACTGTGCTGATCTGCCAATTGTCCTGTCTCAGGGAAAGGTCCCCGGGTGTCAGGGATTGACCTGCGCGGGCAATCTTGTTTGAGACGTATGCTTCGCCGGTTCTGTCCGGTGGCGTAGTTCAGGGCTGCGTTGCTGCGGGTGTTGTCTCAGTTGGTCTTGCCCGTTCTGCGACGGCGTCTGGCGGGCGTGCACCCCGGGTTTGCTGACCTGAGGCGGACGACGAATTGGTGGACGCGGTCATAGGAGATGGCGGCGTCATGGTCATCGAGGAGCCGTTCCCAGATCTGCCGGACGGTCAGATCCGGCTCGGTGGTGAGCATGATGGTGATCGTCCCGCGGAGCCGGTCGAGGGCGCTGGCCCGCTGGGGCTGCTTGCGGGGTGGTGGCGTGGGGTCGGCCAGGGCCTGGCGGATCATGCGCCGGTGCACCCGGTAGCGGGCGGCGATGGTGCGGATCGGGTCGCCGTCTTGCGCGTCACGGCGGATCGCGGCGAACAGGGCTGGTTTGTCGGCGGCCCGGACCCGGCGCCGCCGGGGCCGGGCGGGCTGCTGTGCCTGGGCGGCGGGCCGGGTGTGCCGGGCCAGGCCGGTGAGGGTGCGTTCGAGGACGGCGATGGTCCGCCCGGACAGGGCGGCGAGCCGCCCGGGCCGGATGGCCCCGAGGTAGCGTGGCGGCCCGGCGAGGTAGCCGCGCAGGTAGCTGGGCCGCAGGTGGTTGGCGAGGGCGAGCCGCCGGATGTAGGTCTCACTTGGCTCGCCGGCGGCCGGCCGGGGGCGGATCGGGAGCGGGCAGAGCTGGCCTGCGGCACCGCGGCTGTTCACCGGGTTCCTCCGGGCTGGGGACGGGCGGTCTGCGAGGCGATGTCGACCTGGATCGCGTCCAGGTCCTTGCGGGTGATCTTCTCCGTGCCGTCGGTGACGGCCTGGATCGCGGCGCTGCGGATCAGCCAGAGCAGACTGCCGATCATCCCGTGTGTCCGCCGGTGCAGGTAGCCGCCGAGCTGCGGGAGGGTGCCCGGCCGGTGTCGGTGCAGCCGCAGGCTGCCCTCCAGCGCGGCGATCAGGGTGATCCACTGCTGGTCCTGGCCAAACGGGCCGGTGCGGACCATGGTGAACCGGCCGGCGATCTGCTCGCCGCGGGCACCGGACAACAGCCCGGCGCGCTCGACGCTGATCCCGGCGAACACGAACGTGGCCGGGATGCGCTCGGAGAAGTATTTCAGCGTGTCGGACGCCTCCGCGCCGGCGCGGGTGGCGATGTTGAGGTTGTGGATCTCGTCCACGCAGATGACGCTGGTCCGGGTGTCGGCGCAGACGCCGCAGACCGCTTCGATGATGTCGGTGATGTTGGCCCGGCGAGTCAGCGGCAGGCCCAGGAACCGGGCGAACTCGGCCGCGATCATCTTCGGGGTGGCAGCCGGCGGCACGGTGATGTAGACGACCGGGATGTCGTTCCTGCTGCCAGGGTGCCGCCGCCGGTGGATGACCTCGATGGTCTTGCCGAGCTGGGTCATCGCAGTAGTCTTGCCGGTCCGGGCCGGGCCGGAGACGATCAGCCCGCACCGCCCGTAGTGCGCCGTCTTGTTCAGGTAGGCCAGCCGCCGCCCGGTGGTGACGACCTCGCGGACTGCTGGAGTCTGCACCACCAGCAGCCGGGAGTGGTGCGCGATCCGGTCATCGTCGTAAGCAACGCGCTTGCCCGGGTCCAGGCCCTGCCATACCTGCCCGTCCAGCAGCTGCGGCACCGCGGGCATCTCGGTGGCGAACTGGCGCCAGCCCGTCAGCGTGGTCAGCGCCTGAAGCTGGGGATCGCCGCCGGGATCCGGGAGTGAGGTCACCACGGTTTGTCGGCCTCGGTGAAGGGGTCGAAGATCGGCATCGGGATCACCTCCGCGACCGGGCCGTCCTCGTCGTGGAGGTCGTCTGTCAAGGGAGCGCCATGCTCCGGGCGGGGGCCAGCTCCGGGGACAGGCAGTGGCTGGGCGGCCCTGGTGCGGGCGGCAACCCGGCGGTCGCGGCGGGTCAGCTTCTCCCGGCTTGCCTCCTGGCCAGCGTCGGCGGGTCCCTGGCTCGCCCGCTGCAACAAGTCGGTGACCGCGTCGGCGAGTTCTTCCTCGGTGGCTCCCGGCTCCCGGCTGCGGGCGTGGTCCCAGGCCAGCTCGCCGAACGGAGCGGCGACCCGGTGAAGCTGGGTCCAGAACACGGTGATCCAGCCGCCGTTCCAGTGATCACGCAGCCAGATCCGGGACACGTCATAGGGGTCGTAGTGGATCTCCCACCGGCCGTTGTGCTCCTTGATCCCGGAGGGCTGCTGGCGGAACGGGTTCAGCTCCTGGCCGTCATAGGTCCGGTAATTGATCTTGATCCCGTAGGCGTTGACGGCCTGCCAGCGGGCCGGCAGCAGCTCGATGTAATCGTCAGCCGACAGCGCGACTGGCACGTAGCCCGCGGCCTCGACCATCGCGGCGTACTTCTCGTTCGGGGTGAACGCCCGCCCCGGATGAGCGGGATCCCGGAGCCCGTCGTGCGGCCGGTTCTGCCA